>DATHKF010000028.1:0-5703 GCA_035489505.1 Bacteroidia bacterium
ACTCCACGAACTGGGTGTATGTGTCAACAGCTGGAGTGCCGAGCTACATCACCGGGCCATTCCTCGATGGAAATCCTTCGCAGGCAACCGACCAGAATGCGATTTTTAAAATTCCGCTGAACCCGACTGAGAACACGGGCACACCAACCGCTACCACAGGAGGAAACATCGGTGTGTTCATCAATGGTGTTGCGCTATTCGATTACCGCGATGGCGTTTCGTGGAAGAACAGCACCGGTGCAGAAGCAGGCGGTCCATTGATGGGGATGGGTGACGGAGTGTGGAACCGCGATGCAGTGGTTGCTGAACGTGTTGGTTTCGATTGTGCGAAGGGACATCCGGCTATGGGAAATTACCACCATCACCAGAGTCCATCGGCATTCGATCTTGATCTGAACGTGATCTCAACCGTGTGCAACCTGTACGACGCAGATGGATTATATGTCATCGACAGCGTTCAGCATTCACCACTGCTTGGTTTCGCATACGATGGATTTCCAATTTACGGAGCGTATTCGTACTACAACACGAATGGAACGGGCTCACTTGTGCGAATGAAATCCAGTTACCAGTTGCGCAGCATCAGCGCACGCACGCATTATGCAGATGGCAGCGATGTAACCGATGGTCCACCGATCAACTCCACGTATCCGCTTGGACGCTATCGTGAAGATTACGAATTCGTGGCGCATCCTTCTGATCCGGATTATCTCGATGAACACAATGGACGTTTCTGCGTAACACCGGAATACCCGAACGGAATTTATGCCTACTTCTGTACGGTTGATCAGAACTGGAATTCTGCATATCCATACGTAGTAGGGCCTACATTTTACGGAAATAAAGTGGTGGCCAAAGTGACAAGTATTTCTGAAACCACAACCACGTACGTACCTGCATCAGGAATTGCATCGGAAGATTTCAATGCGATGAGCTTTGAAGTATTTCCAAATCCGGCAAACGAATTCATTGCTGTACAGATCGGTGATCTCGTAACTGATCCGGTAACCGTGAAACTCATCGACATGCTCGGACGCGAAGTTCAGACCGTGACGATTTACCCGGGAAGCACCATTGCGCATTTCGATACACGTATGTTGTACGATGGACAGTACATTGTTCAGATTTCGAATGGGGAGAATGTGCGGACTTCGAAAGTTGTACTGGCAAGATAATTTCCCCGAATACATCCGGCCGCTGAAAGCCATGCATAAGCCCTGTTGTCACTTCGAGTGTCCGACGAAAGGAGGACGTATCGAGAAGCGACAACAGGGCTTATGCTCATATTTCTAAACAAAAAAACCGCTCCGTCAATCAGACGAAACGGTTTTTTTGTTTGCAACAAACACTTTTACTTCTTCTGCGTCTCGATATACTCATTCAACGCATCCACTGATGACGAGTACGTAAACCCATCATTCAGCTGGTAATAATTATTCGGATCAGTGGTTTTTCCATAAGCAAACTTCGCCCATTCGAGTTTTGTGTCCTCGTAGCTGAACATTGCCATGATCTCTTTCACCTGCGCAACGCTCATGCAATTGGTGCTCATGATCTGTTTGGCCACTTTCAGTTTTCCGTCTTCAAACGATTGTTTCTCCACTGAACTTTTTGCATTCGCAAAATCCGTTGCCGACATCGGGTAATAACACTGAGTGGCTGTGTTTACCGGCTGAACAGGTTGTGCCGGTTGCGTAGTGCCGGAAGTAGTTGTTGAACTGCTGCTGGTCGTTGTAGTTGTCGTAGTGGTTGATGTTGCACCGCCCATGTTGTCAACGATCGTCACGTTTATTCCAACTCCGCCTGCATTCATATTTACGCTGGCGCCATCTCCTGTTGTTGTGGTGGTCGTGGTTTGCTGCGTGGTTGTTCCTGCAGTTCCGTCGTTCATGTTCACGTTGGTGGTGGTAGTTCCAGTTTGCGGAGTTTCAGTCACCGTGGTGTTCATGCCTACGTTTACCGTTTCTGTCTGACCGCTTGTTGTCGTGGTTGTCGTAGAAATGGTTGTAGACGATGTTTGTGCCGGTGTTGCATTACCGGAAGGATTGAAAACATACACAACCTGGTCCGGCGTATTCACAGGTGTTTGCGGAATATCGGCAATGCTGCTTGGCTTCAGTTTCCAGTCGCCCTTTTTCTTCAGCTCAATGGAATATGAAAACTCTTTGTTGCTCACTTCATTTCCGCCATCCATCAGGTAAGCGGTCTGGTCGAAGGAACCAAGGGCTGTGTTTTCAAAAATCACTTTCACCTTGTATGTGCTCGCATTGAGCCCGGTGATTTTCACATTCGTTTCCGGTTTTTCGTTCTGGCGAAGACCGTTCAGGATCACGGTGAACTTATTTCCGTCCTGCGAAAAAATGATCAGGTTGTTATTCGTCGCGTACGACATGGCCGATACCAGCAGTACCGAAAGAAAAAGAATTTGTTTGCGTATGGTTTTCATAATCGTTGTTTAAATGTTTGGTATGTACTTTTCAATCGGTATGCCAGAAACGGTGTGAGTTCACACTAGTCCGATTTTCGATTCGTCAATTTCCGATTGTTCCGGATCGATAATCAACTAATCGGAAATCGATAATCAACAATCCCGGAAATGTACAAAGTACAAATGCAGAAAGTACAAGTCTGAATTTCATGAGGCTTGTTGATTGGTCGTTTGCAGTGCCAAAATTAGCACCAATGCCTGCCGGAGCAATCACGAACCAACGGAATGATTGATTTTATTGATGTAAAACATCGTTTTATACAGAATTATAGGCGAAACTGGTGGAATTATGAATATACTTGTGAACTCACACATTTTGAGTAAAGAGTTTCAACCGGAATTGGAATGAATGTTGAAATCTCCGGCGCATGCACCAATGAACTAAACAATGAATACAGTATTGCAAACCGGTTATGATCAGCTTCGGCAGGAAGAGAGGAACGATTTAAGGGGCCGTCTTTCTGATTCTCCGCGCGCTATCCGTCTTCTTGATTTTCTCGAAGAACGGAAAGGACGAAAATTCAATACGGTCGACGCGGTTGAAACCATTTACGACGACGAGGCGGATGAAGAATTTACCACGCTGCGAAACCGGTATTTCAAATTGCGGAAACATATCCTGTCGCTCCTCGACGGCGAAACCAGCAAGGGAGGTTCCGGGGTTATCCTGCTTCCGCTGGAAGAGGAACTTTTTCGTTGCCGGCAGATGATCAATGGAAATCATTTCAACCAGGTGCGGAAGCAATTGAAAGAGTTGATTGCCGAATGCAAACGGTTGAATGTTTTTGAAGTTCTTCCGGAGGCGATCAACCTGAACATCTATTGCAATCTTGCGTTGAACAATTTCCGCGATCACGAACGTCGTCTTTCAGATCTCGAAGAAAGCAGCAAACTGCTCGACGACCTGCGGACCATACAAGCCATATCACGCAGAATTTATATGGCCGTAATCACGCGCGACATGGCTGTTGTTGGAAAACATCTCCAGGCGATGAGAAGAATTGTGCTTCGCCGTTCTGCATTTCCACGTTTCGAATTGTATTATCATTTTACCGTGGTTACGAATGCGGCGGCGGTGCAGGGATACAGCGGAAAAGGCCACGCACGGCACCTGGCTTCATTGAAAAAAATGATGAATAAATATCCGGGAATGCCCGCAGGAAGTTACGAGCCTAACGGTCCCGCGCTGATACATTATTATTTGCTGATTGCCGATGGATCGCATCATTACATGCGCGGTGAGGTGCAGCAATGTTACAGTCTCTTCCAGGAAGCCTGGGAAATCCAGGAACGGATTCCTAACCTGAGAATCCGGAAGTCAGAAAGCAATTTCAAAAACAAAATGGCCATTGAGGTGGCCACTGGTCGTTACCGCGAAGCGGTTAAAACTGCCCAGGAGCTGATTGATTTTCACAAGGAACATAAACAGGACGAGAAACGCCTCAATGGTTTTGCGGAACTCGCCGTTGTGTATAGTTATGCGTTCCCGAGTATGAAATGTCCGAACCCGGATTTTCTTACACAGCAACTCAAGACCTATACCGCTCTTTTGAAACGTGGCAACGCCGACAATCTCGGTGATGTATTGTCTACACAAGCCATTTTTGCTTTCATGTGCAAAGACTGGAAGGCGGCGAAAAAAATCATGTCGATCGAATCAGCGAAGAAAGTGTTTCGTTCCATGGGCCTGGAAGTTTACAATGAGTTCCTCGTATTGTCACCGGCTTCAGGCAAGGAGAAAGTAGTGGAGATGAAACGAAAAATTCACGGACTTCTTGATAGAACAGTGTCTGCAGATATTTTGTATTCACTTCGTCGTGCGCTGAATCTGGTACTGATGCTGGAAGTGGAATGTGGGAAGTAGGTCGGGGAAAGCTTAAATACGTTATTTGTGATCTTCGGCTCCGCCTGCTTTAATAAAGTATCAGCGTCAGTGTCAGTGTGCACGGCCTGACACTCCTACTTCAGGACGTTTTCGTCTTCTTCAGTTAGTCGCGTATAACACGCATATTCCTCACGACTTCGCCACTGAGTTTCACGTTATACATCCCATGGCCCAATCGCTCATATCGATCACCATTTTCGTTTTTCCGGAAACGTTCTCCGCGTAAACCAGTTTGCCGGTTGCATGGGAATGGTGATTTCATCCCATCCGCTCGTGCCGTTAAAGTTGTATGCTGAAACTGCATTGCCCCATTGGTCTGTAGTTGGAGCGGCGCTTCCGGGAATACCGTTGTTGCCATTTCCGCTGTAGTCAAGTGCCTTTCCATTGAGCGGATAATAGGCCACGAGTCCGTTGGACAGATTTACCTGCGCCGATAATTGAAGGCCCACAAGCATGAGCAACATCAGGACAATCAGGAGTGCGTTTGTAAAAGTTTTGTTCATTTTCATAGACCAATCCGGTTGGTTTCGTTTTCGCGTTACAAAGGTATTGCCACCAAATGGGGTGCGTTTTTTTACGACTTCTCAGGTGCGAAAAGAAAGATGGCAATTGAGTGAAAAAGATGTAAAATGAACGTAAAATCGCAGAAAACGGTTCGTGGGGCATGAACTCACACATACCGGGCCTGAACGATTTACCCGGTATTGAAGGGTGTTTGATTATATTTGCGCCAAGCACACAAAAAACACCAGAAACATGAAAAAACTTTTACTTACCGTCCTAACGGCAATACTATGTTCCGGCGCTTTCGCGCAGACCATGATGCCGATTCCTGCGCAATCCGGAACGTTTTCCGGTAATGTACGCGGGTATTATTTCACAGCACCAACCTGTTTTACAATTACAGGTGTTCGGGTTCCTACGGACGCGAGTTCGGGTGACCAGTCAATTGCCATTGTACGCTTACAGGCGCTTCCGCCATTTTATTCAACGACTACTAATGTATTTACCACGCTCTTCCTCACGCAGAATAACCCCAATACCGGGATTCTTCCTGTAAACATCCAGGTTGAACAGGGTGACGTCATCGGGATCCTGGGGCAAAGGGCAACCGTCTGTTCCTACGGTGTAAGTAATTTTGCGACGACCATCGACGGTTTTCCGGTTACTATTGCGCGTCTCGGTATGCAGTATAACCTGACTACCACACCACCACAGGAATTGTGGACAGAAGCGGGAGGAAGCATCAGCCGTGTGGAAATGTACTACACTCCGGGAATTTCATTCACTGCTGGCCACACGGTCCTGAATCCGTCGGACGTGGAGTTTA
>DATHKF010000029.1:0-6657 GCA_035489505.1 Bacteroidia bacterium
CGCCATTGTGAACCGCGAGCAGAATCACATGAAGTTAAATCGTTACAACGCGGCAACCGGCGCCTTTGAAACTACTTTGTTCGAAGAGAAAAATGACAAATGGGTTCAGCCTATGGATTCGCTCATGTTTGTGCCGGGTCACAATGAGCAGTTTGTATGGCAGTCACAGCGGGGAGGATACAACGCACTTTACCTCTATAAAACGGATGGCACATTGATTTCCCAATTGACTTCAACAGCTGCGGGTAGTGCAAGTATTGTAACCAAGGTATACGGTTTTGATCCTTCCGGTTCTGTAATTTACTTCCAGGCCGCACCTGCTGGTTCAGTTGATCGCCAGGTATTTTCCGTAGAACTGAAAAAAGGAATTTCATCTTTCCGCTTGCTCACACCAGCCACAGGAACATCAGCGGCCATTTTTTCAGATGACTTTTCACAGTTCATTTATCATTTTTCCAACAGTACAACACCGCGTCTTATTGGTGTTAAGAAAAATGATGGCAAAGAATCCGGCGTGATCCATAAAGCACCAAATCCGCTCGACGGATACAACACATGCGAAGTGAGATTGTTCACCATCACTTCCGCCGATGGTTCAACCCCGCTGTGGTGCCGCATGATCTTACCTGCAGGATTTGACTCCACAAAAAAATATCCGACGCTCACGTACGTGTACAACGGCCCGAACGTGCAGATGGTGTTCAACAACTGGCTGGGCGGCGCGGATTTGTTCCTGTACTACATGGCGCAACAGGGATTTGTTGTGTTCACAGTCGATGGACGCGGATCAGACAACCGCGGACTCGAATTCGAGCAGGCGATTTTCCGTCACCTCGGAACACAGGAAATTGCCGATCAGAAAATGGGATCGAATTACCTGAAATCGAAATCGTACGTGGACGGAAATCGCATGGCCGTATACGGCTGGAGTTACGGCGGATTCATGACTACATCCATGATGACGCGCACACCCGGAGTTTACAAATGCGGCGTTGCCGGCGGAGCTGTAATCGACTGGTCATTTTATGAAGTGATGTACACGGAACGTTACATGGACACGCCGCAGGAAAATCCGGAAGGATATAAAGAGTCGAGTACGTTGAATTACGTGAAAAATCTTCAGGGGAAATTGCTGATGATCCACGGAACTTCAGACGATGTAGTGGTGTGGCAGCATACCCTCGCATACACGAAAGCCGCTGTTGATTCAGGTGTGCAAACCGATTACTACATCTACCCGGGGCATTTGCATAACGTGAAAGGAAAAGACCGTGTTCACCTGCTGACGAAAATCGCGGGGTACATTATCGCGAACACATAAGGTAAAAATGGTACACGGAAAACACAGAATACGCAGATTAACACAGAATTTATTCTGTGAAATTCCGTGCGTTCCGCGTATTCCGTGTACAATTATGGAGTAGTCGCGTAGCGACTTCGAAATGGATTACTCGAGCAGAATCTCCTCATCCCCGATCTTCACTTTATCACCCGGCCTCAGCTTCGCGCGCTTACGCAGTTCAACTTTTCCATTGAGCATTACTTCACCTTGCGTAACGAGAATACCCGCAACACCGCCTGTTTCTGCAACGCCGGTTACTTTCAGCAAAGAAATGAGTTCAATGTATTCGCCTTCAATTTTGAATGTTGTCATACGAGCTGGTACCATTTATTTTCGTTCAACTTCCGGTACAATCTTCCTTTGCGCATCCTGAACCGGTAACCAAAATTGAAATCAACCGAATGGTACCGCGGTTCAATGCGCATGCCGGTATTGAGATACGAGTTGTAATCGACGCGGTACGTGATAGAAAAAAACATCCGTTTTCCATTCAACCCGATTGCCGCGCGAAAGTCCCCAGCAGCTCCCATTTTCCATTTCTTACTGGAATACAACTGGTCATACGTTTTGATATTGCGGTGCTGAAAATCGAACCCGGTGGTTGCAGTGAGGTTGATGTAAAACGTTTTGAAGAGCACCAGGTTGAATGAATATCCCGGGCCGATTGAAATTCCCTGCACACGAAACGAATTCATCAGCGAATACACCGAATAAAACGGACGTGCTGCCGCGGGAATTAACGATGTGTCCGATGAGAACGAATAATCATACACGTTGCTGACCAGCAAAAGCGATCCGGCCGGTTTGAGCTGGCGTTGCGTATTGAAGTACGCGGAATTGTACGAGAACTTTTTCTTGTTGAAAATGAAAAGTGTTTTCACGCGCATCGAACGGACAACCATCGTTGGATTCTGAAAGTAAATGCCCGTAGAATCAAAAATCGAATCGTACACCGGTGTTTTCACATCGTAAAATCCGCTGTACTTGCGGTACGACCCTTCAAACCGAAAACGATAAAACGAGAACGAAAGACCCAGCGACGTGTACTTCGTTCTACCTTTCTTCAATGCAACATCATCGGCGGGCGGCGTTGATTTGATGCCGAAACAAAATGAAATTTTGTCAAAGTCGATGGAGATTCCCGTTACTGCATTGGCATCCGCGATCATTTTCGGTGCACCGTAACCGAGCGTATCCTGCATCATGGTTTGCGTGAAGCGGATGTCATACGAACGATACGATTGTGAAAGCGTTACGATAAACCGGTCGGGATACTTGCGGATATAGTTCGTGTCAATCGTGTTGTAATGCCTGCGCAGGGAATCCCATTTCGGATTACCGGGACCGCGTGCGGCCAGCGTACCCGCAAGCAGCAGAAAGACGAAAACGGATAAAATAATTTTCATTCAGCGGTTTATTCAGTGTCAGCGTCGGTATCAGTGTCAGTCGCGACGTTTACGTGTAATACTGACGCTGATACTGACACTGACACTTCTTTATGCCTTAACGTTTGCACGGATAATATTCAACGCACCACCTGCTTTAAACCATTCGATCTGCTGTGCATTGTAAGTATGGTTTGCTTTGATGCTGTCGCTCGTTCCATCAGCGTGGTTGAACACGAGCGTGAGCGGCGTATTCGGTGCAAATGAAGTCAGACCGTTGATATCAATCACGTCGTCTTCGCGGATTTTATCGTAATCCGCCTTATCGTTAAACGTGAGCGCGAGCATTCCCTGTTTCTTCAGGTTTGTTTCGTGAATACGCGCAAACGATTTCACAAGCACTGCGCGAACACCAAGGTGACGCGGTTCCATCGCCGCATGTTCGCGTGATGAACCTTCACCGTAGTTCTCGTCGCCCACCACAACCGAACCGAGTTTTGCGGCTTTGTAAGCACGCTGCACTTTCGGAACACCGTCGTACAGACCGGTCAGCTGATTTTTCACGTTGTCCGTTTTCTCGTTGAAGAAATTCACGGCCCCAATGAGCATGTTGTTGGAAATATTGTCGAGGTGACCGCGGTATTTCAGCCATGGGCCCGCCATTGAAATATGATCTGTTGTGCATTTTCCTTTTGCTTTGATCAGGAGTTTCAATCCTTTCAGATCAATTCCTTCCCAGGAAGCAAACGGATCAAGCAACTGGAGACGATCAGATGTCGGAGAAACGTTGACCACAACACCACTTCCGTCTTCTGCCGGCGCCTGGTATCCTGCATCTTCAACAGCAAAGCCGCGTTGCGGTAATTCATCGCCTGTTGGTTCTTCGAGTTTCACTTTCTCACCTTTTTCATTGGTGAGAAAATCAGTGAGCGGGTTAAAGGTGAGATCGCCGGCAATTGCTAAAGCGGTTACGAGTTCAGGAGAAGCTACAAACGCAAACGTGTTTGGATTTCCATCCGCACGTTTTGCGAAGTTGCGGTTGAATGAATGTACGATGGTGTTTTTTTCCTGCTTCTCTGCACCAACGCGGTCCCACATACCGATACACGGTCCGCAGGCATTCGTGAATACTTTCGCGCCAATCTCATCAAACACTTTCAGGAATCCGTCGCGTTCAATCGTAAAACGGATTGTTTCTGAACCGGGATTGATGCAGTATTCCGATTTCGCTTTCAGTCCTTTTGCAGAAACCTGTTTGGCAATGGAAACTGCGCGGGAAATATCTTCATACGATGAATTCGTGCACGAACCGATCAAACCCACTTCGATATTGGTTGGCCATCCGTTTGCAGCAGCCACTTCTTTCATTTTGCTGATCGGTGTTGCCAGATCCGGAGTAAACGGACCATTCAGGTGTGGCTCGAGTTCGGTAAGATTGATCTCGATCACCTGGTCAAAATATTTTGCCGGATCAGCGTACACTTCAGGATCAGCAGTAAGATGATCTTTAATTCCATTGGCCAGATCAGCTACTTCCGCTCTTCCGGTAGCACGCAGGTAGCGTTCCATCGAAGCATCGTATCCGAATGTGGACGTTGTTGCACCAATCTCTGCACCCATGTTGCAGATGGTTCCTTTGCCGGTACAGCTCATCGCGAGTGCACCTTCACCAAAATATTCTACGATAGCGCCGGTTCCACCTTTTACGGTGAGAATACCAGCCACTTTCAGGATAACGTCTTTGGGTGAAGTCCAGCCGCTCAAACGCCCGGTCAGTTTCACGCCGATCAGTTTCGGAAACTTCAATTCCCACGGAAGACCGGCCATCACGTCGCAGGCATCTGCTCCGCCTACACCAATCGCTACCATTCCAAGTCCGCCTGCATTCACCGTGTGCGAATCTGTACCGATCATCATTCCGCCGGGAAACGCGTAATTCTCCAGTACAACCTGGTGAATAATTCCTGCGCCCGGTTTCCAGAAACCGATTCCGTATTTATTCGAAACAGATGCGAGAAAATCGAATACTTCTTTGCTTTCTTTTGTCGCCACAGCAAGATCCGTAGCTGCGCCCATCTTCGCAGTGATCAGGTGATCGCAATGTGCCGTAGAAGGAACGGCCACTTTTTTTCTTCCGGCCTGCATGAACTGGAGCAGCGCCATTTGTGCAGTTGCATCCTGCATAGCCACACGGTCGGGATTGAAATCCACGTAATCTTTTCCGCGCTCAAATGGTTTCGCCGGAAGAGAATCCACCAGGTGCGAGTAAAGAATTTTTTCCGTGAGTGAAAGTGGCCGGCCAGCGAGTTTGCGTGCAGCTTCAACTTTTACGGGCAGTGAGGCGTACACACGCCGAATCATGTCAAGATCGAAAACCATTTTGAGAAGATATAATGTGAGTAAGTGTGCTCATTGAGGAATACAAATTTAGTAATTAGACGGGAGATGGAAGGCGGAGAAGGGAGAAATTCGCGAATATGGGGCCATCGAAAAAATCTATACGCTGGCGCCTGTCGTCTCCCCCTCTATCGCCTCCCGTCTATCGTCTCCCGTCTAATTAAGTACCTTTACCTTATGAATTCCTCCGTCAGGAGTCCTTCGGACCGATCGCTCGAGAATATTAAGGTTGCTTTGTCCTCAATCAAGGGGCAGATGCTCCGGGCGGTACTTACGATTCTCATTATTGCGCTCGGTATTGCGGCGCTTGTCGGTATTCTTGCTTCGATCGACGTGATCAAATCTTCGCTGAACAGTAATTTCAGCAGTCTTGGCGCCAATACGTTTACCATTCGCAACCGGGAAACCACGGTACGCGTTGGGCGTGAAGGCAAGCAACCCCGCCGGCACAAAGCCATTACCTACCGCGAAGCGATGCAGTTTGCCGACGATTTCGATTACCCGGGTACTGTTTCTGTTTCTACCGTTGCATCGTGGTCGGCGGTGATGAAATACAAATCCGAGAAAACAAACCCGAACATCCAGGTGTTTGGAACGGATGAAAATTACCTGCTTGTTTCCGGGTACACGCTGGAAAGGGGAAGAAATTTTTCACCGCAGGAAGTGCGCGGAGGCGATCACGTGGTGATCCTCGGGAAAGACCTCGTTGGCGATTTGTTTAAGAAAGAAGACCCGATCGGTAAAGAAATGAGCGTGGGCGCGGGCAAATATCTCGTGATCGGTGTACTGGCTCCCAAAGGAAATTCCATGGGCATGGGCGGAGATAAAGTGGCTTTGCTCCCAATTGAAAATGTGCGTTCTTATTTCTCGCGTCCCGACATGACTTACACGATCAACGTGCTCGCCGATGATCCTTCGTTGATGGATGGAACAATTGGGGAAGCAACAGGATTGTTCCGCACGGTGCGCAAGCTGGAGCCGGGCGCCGACGATAATTTTGAAATTACGAAGAGCGACAGTGTGGCTACCGCGCTTATTGATAACCTCAGTTATGTGACGCTGGGAGCAACGCTCATTGGAATTATTACGCTGCTTGGAGCGGCCATTGGCCTGATGAACATCATGCTCGTTTCTGTTACCGAACGCACGCGGGAAATCGGAATCCGGAAAGCGTTGGGTGCAACAAAGTCGGCGATACGCAATCAATTTCTGACAGAGGCGATTGTTATCTGCCAGATCGGTGGATTGCTCGGGATCGTCTTAGCGTTGATCTTCGGCGGATTGATTTCATTCTTCATGGGTGGGGCATTTCTGCTGCCGTGGATGTGGATCGGCCTGGGCATCGGAATTTGTTTTGTTGTGGGACTTATCTCCGGAATTTATCCCGCGATCAAGGCGTCGAACCTGGACCCGATTGAGGCGTTGAGGTACGAGTAAATGATTGAAAGATTCAATCATTCAAAGATTGGGTAGCGGCTCGGTTTGAAATTATTTGCTCAATCTCTGGAATGGAAAACGGTTGAAACCGTTTGG
>DATHKF010000030.1:0-2234 GCA_035489505.1 Bacteroidia bacterium
GCATAGAAACATTGCGCCGCATGGTAGAAACCGGAAAAGGAATGACCATTCTTCCCTGGCTTGCTGTTCCTGCCTTGTCGAACAAACAACAGGAAGCCGTGCGTTATTTCCGGACACCGGAACCCGTGCGTGAAATAAGCCTGGTGGTGCATCGTGCACAATTGAAAAAAGCAATCGTGGATGCGTTGACAGAAGAAATACAAAATGCGATCCCGGTGCATCTCCGCCGGTCGGTGAAACAGCAAGTGCTCAGCATCAGCTGATATTCGAAAAATCAGGACACTTATCCGGCAACGAAACAGTATTGAATGTTTCTTTCTAAATTACATACATGAAACGTTTGCGTAATCTAAGTGTACTGTGTGGCCTGGTCGTGCTGATTGCAGCAGCTGCTTTCAGGGCAGATACCGACACCACCGAAGCGAAAGCGGAAAACCGTGTTACGCTGGGCGGAATTCCGGAAGCGAAAAAAGGAACTTTCCGTGCAGAACAGATGGCGAACGCGCGTGTAAAAGGTGCATACCAGTTGAAATGGGACAGCATCACATCGCACCTGAAACAACTGAACGTTGCCGTTGACCAGCTTGAAGTTTTCATCCGTGGTTTTAAGGAGGAAAAGCAACTCGAGGTTTGGGTGAAGCAGAAGAAAGACACCAGCTGGAAAATGTACACCACATACCCGATCTGTGAAAACTCCGGAGAGTTGGGGCCGAAACGCTGCCAGGGCGATTACCAGGTACCTGAGGGATTTTACAAAGTGAACATTTTCAATCCGTACAGTAACTATCATCTTTCGCTGGGTGTGAGCTATCCCAATGCTTCAGATAAAATCTTCGCCTGTAAACGCGACGCCGGAGGTTCGATCATGATACACGGAAATTGCGTGACCATCGGTTGCATTCCGATTACCGACGACAAGATCCGTGAGCTGTACGTGTTGTGCGTTGAAGCGAAAAACTCCGGGCAAAAAGAAATTCCCATCCATCTTTTTCCTGCACGATTGAATAATGCAAATCTCCTGCGCATCAAAGGTGCAGAGGAAAATACAACCATCCGTGTTTTCTGGGACAACTTGAAAACCGGGCATGATTGGTTCGAAACCAGAAAGAAACTGCCGAAAGTGACGGTGGATACGAAGGGAAAATATATTTTCAGCTGACCGGGTGATACCGTGGTGTTTCGCACGCAAATATTCCTAACTTCTCGCTGGCAAACACCCTTCTATGAAAGAACTCACCATATTTCTTCGCGGATTTTTTTTCTGCACCATCTTACTTGTCGCTGCACCGTTACAGGCGCAATTGAACACATTTGAAAAAGTGTGGTATCCTTCCCTGTACCCGTATTCCGTGGGTCTTGACATTGTTGCAACCAGTGATGGGTACACCTTACTGGTGGCCACGAGCGACAATATGTTTGTTCACCCGCAAGGATATTCGCTCGTGCACACCGACATGAATGGTGTTCCGCAATGGTCGCAATACTACTGCCCGGTCGACGATTGGCCCGCCGGCGTATTGAAACGTACAACCGACGGAGGATACATACTTGCTGTTTCTGTTTTTGATACATCGGGTCTTTACCACGATATCGCAATGATCAAAACAGATTCGGTGGGAAACCTGGAATGGAGCAGGTGTTACGGAGGTGATCACGAAGACGAGTTGGGCATGGTCATACAAACACTCGACGGCGGTTACCTCTTGTGTACATCGGTGATTGATATGACTTACCAGTTTTACGGTATGCCACTGATCCTGACCAAAACCGACAACCTGGGAGTGGTCCAATGGAGTTATGAGTATTACGACACGCTGCCGACAAAACCGCACTGGAAGGATGTGACCGAATGCGGTGAGGGAGGCGGGTATCTTGTGCTCGAAAGAAATATTACGCTACGCATTGATCCGGCCGGCAATATTCTCTGGGCGAAATTATTCAACAGTACGGTTTTCCGTCGCGTGTTCTGGACCGGCGATGGATTTACATTGGCAGGAAATGTTAATTCGGGACCGCCCTCACTGATGCGGCTCGATACAGCAGGCACGCAATTGTGGCACAAGTATTACCCGACCAACACCAACGCGTTGTATCCAAACATTCACGATGCTGTGCGCACCAGTGACGGAGGTTATGCACTCACGGGTGAAGGTATTGATACAAACTCCGTATTGTACGATCGCGCAACGCTGCTGCGAACAGATTCGGCGGGAAACATGTTCTGGCACCGAGCT
>DATHKF010000031.1:0-7804 GCA_035489505.1 Bacteroidia bacterium
GGAGCGCAAGACTTTCCGCCGGCGATTGCGTATCCGTTTTTATTTCCAGCCACGGATGTTGCGGGGCTTCAAACGCCTGGTGAATGCCGGTGAAATCTTTTATTTCTCCTTTGCGTGCTTTGGCATAAAGCCCTTTGACATCGCGCTTCTCGCAATTTTCCAGCGAAGCATTGACATACATCTCCAGGAAATTGTCGGCACCAATGATTTGTTTCGCCATTGCACGCAACTCTTCGGTTGGGCTTACAAAACTGCAAATGGTAATCACGCCAGCTTCGAGGAACAGTTTGGCTACTTCGGCAATCCTGCGGATATTTTCTTTCCGGTCTTCTTCGGAAAAGCCAATGTTGCTGTTGATTCCCGTGCGCACATTGTCGCCATCAAGAACGTAAACAAGTTTACCTGTACGGTGAAGTTCGCGTTCCAGTCCAATAGCAAGGGTGGATTTACCCGAACCGGAGAGTCCCGTGAGCCAGATCACTTTTGCTTTTTGACCGAGCAGTTTCTCCCTGTCTGCACGTTGCAGCAGGCGATCAAAAACCGGGTGTATATTTTCTGAATGTGACATAAAACACAAAAGGCCTTTCTCGTTAACCGGAAAGACCTATCTGAAAATTAAATTTACAGTAACGCAGCCTTTCCTATTCGGGAATACACATACAGCAGGTCATTTTCATAACCTTGTGGTGTTGTATTGCTTTAGGAGAAATTGTTTTCATTGGGCTGTAGCAGGACAAATATAGGCAGCGGGATGCAGATTCCAAAGAAACAAATCCAAAAGGCCAAATCCACGCAGGCCGGTACATTCAGCGAACGAATTCTGTAATGAACGGGGCTATTTCCTGCTCTTTTTGATTTTTGGGTTTTGCACCCCCGGTGCCTACATTTGTGTCAACCCAACTCCCAATGAGTAGAATGGATTTTTCACAGTCCCCGATAATTGACCAGGTTAACGTGGAGGAACGTGTTGCGCGGTTAAATACACGCAGCATTAAAAAATCGGCAAAAGTAACAGGCCTGAAACTCGCGCTGAACATGATCGATCTCACCACGCTCGAAGGCAAAGACACTGCCGGCAAGGTGAAGCAGATGTGTTACAAAGCCATGCATCCGCACGACGAACTTCCGGGCTTGCCAACGGTTGCAGCAGTATGCGTGTACCCGACATTTGTTGGCCTCGCCAAAAAACAACTCGGGAATTCCGGCGTGAAAGTAGCGTCTGTTGCTACTGCGTTTCCGTCTGGTCAATCAACACGCGAGATAAAAATAAAAGACACAAAGTTTGCGGTTGCCGAAGGCGCCGACGAAGTGGACATGGTTATTTCACGCGGAGAATTTCTCTCGGGAAATTACAATTACGTGTTCGATGAAATTGCAGAAGTGAAACAAGCCTGTGGTGCGGCCCGATTGAAAGTGATCCTGGAAACCGGGGAGCTTTCAACGCTCGATAATGTTCGTCGTGCGAGTGAAATTGCGATGCGTGCAGGAGCAGATTTCATTAAAACATCTACCGGAAAAATTCAACCTGCGGCAACTCAGCCGGTGACGCTCGTGATGCTCGAAGCTATCCGCGATTACTATTA
The DNA here is from genome assembly GCA_035489505.1 of Bacteroidia bacterium. Classification (GTDB taxonomy): domain Bacteria; phylum Bacteroidota; class Bacteroidia; order Palsa-965; family Palsa-965. Next base: position 1,584 of record DATHKF010000031.1, read on the forward strand.
CGAAACGGGTGTGATGATCGGTATGAAACCTGCAGGAGGAATATCTACGGCTAAGCTGGCACTGAATTATCTCGTGATGGTGAATGAAACATTGGGGAACGCATGGATGAGTAATCACTGGTTTCGTTTTGGTGCGAGCAGTTTAGCAAATGATATTTTGATGCAGTTGTCGAAAGAAGCGAGTGGAATTTATCAAGGACCTGAATACTTTTCAAAGGATTAGATCAATGAGAAATTATTCAGCCGCGAATTACACGAATTGCGCGAATTAAAGGGCCACGTATATTATACAAATTATGGATACTCGAATATCGAACATCGGAACACCAGAGTACAATCGGAATGTTCAATTTGCTGACCATGAATGGCTGGTTGCAGATGAAGAACGGAATTATAAATCCGACAAGGATGTGATTCTAAAGGATGAGATTTATGAACTTGTTGGTCTTTGTATGGATGTGCATCGTACGCTTGGATCTGGGTTCTCTGAAATTCTATATAAAGATGCTCTTGAGAAAGAATTACAGTGGAAGGGAATATCCTATCAACGCGAAGTGAAGTTTGTTGTGAATTACAAGGGCTATGTTTTACCGCATCATTATTGTGCAGACTTTGTTATTGGCGGTAACATCATTTTAGAAGCAAAAGCACAGGTCGCAATACCTGAGCAGTTTTATGCGCAAATTATTAATTATCTCGCCGTCTCAAAATGCCCAGTAGGATTGCTGGTTAACTTCGGAGATGTTTCGTTGAGATATAAGCGTGTGGTTCTTACTAAGTAAATTCGCGTAATTCGTGAAATTCGCGGCGAAAAAAATATCGAAATGTCTAAAAAAATAAAATCTCCGTCGGTTACCCTGGAATTCAACACGGGTTGGGGTTACACACCTGCTCCTGAAAGCACCGATCACATCCGTCTCGAAAAAAAATACGGTCACTTCATCAACGGAGAATTTGTTGCACCTTCTTCGGGAAAATATTACACCACGCATAGTCCTTCCACAGAAAAAGCGCTTGCCGAAGTGGCAAAGGGCGATGCGAAAGACATTGACAAAGCTGTGAAGGCAGCGCGCGGTGCTTACAACAAAGTGTGGAAGAAAATGCCGGCTGCAGAGCGCGGAAAATACCTCTACCGCATTGCGCGCATGATCCAGGAACGTGCACGTGAACTTGCCGTGATCGAAACAATGGACGGCGGAAAATCGATTCGTGAATCGCGCGATATTGATGTTCCATTAGCTGCTGCGCATTTTTTCTATTATGCCGGATGGGCCGACAAACTCGATTACGCATTTCCAAATCGCAAACCGGAACCACTGGGTGTTGCCGGGCAAATCATTCCGTGGAATTTCCCTTTGCTCATGGCCGCGTGGAAAATTGCACCGGCATTGGCTTGCGGAAATACGGTAGTGCTGAAGCCTGCAGAATCAACACCGCTTACTGCTTTGAAGCTTGCTGAGATTATCCGCGATTCGGGATTGCCTCCCGGAGTGGTGAATATTGTCAACGGATTTGGCGACGCCGGAGCTGCGCTCGTGAACCATCCCGATGTCAATAAGATTGCATTCACCGGTTCTACAGATGTGGGCAAGCTCATTCAGAAAGCCACTGCGGGAACCGGGAAGAAACTTACGCTCGAACTCGGTGGTAAAGCGGCGAATATTGTATTCGATGATGCGCCACTCGACCAGGCGGTTGAAGGAATCATCAACGGTATTTTCTTCAATCAGGGTCACGTGTGTTGCGCGGGTTCGCGATTGTTCGTGCAGGAAGGCATAGCCGATAAACTGATCCGTAAGCTGAAAGACCGGATGGAAACGCTGATCGTTGGTGATCCTTTGGATAAGAACACCGACATCGGCGCGATCAATTCAAAAGAACAACTCGACAAGATCAATCACTATTTCAAAATCGGAAAAGAAGATGGCGCTGAGATGTGGCAGAGTTCCTGCGCGGTTCCATCGAAAGGATATTTCTGTCGTCCAACTATTTTCCTGAATGCATCGCAATCGCACCGCATTGTGCAGGAAGAAATTTTCGGACCGGTTCTCGCCATTCAAACTTTCCGGACGATTGAAGAAGTAATTGAGAAAGCGAACAACACGCCTTACGGATTATCGGCCGGCGTATGGACCGACAAAGGTTCGCGCATTTTCAATATGACCAATAAACTCAAGGCAGGTGTTGTGTGGGCGAACACGTACAACAAGTTTGATCCAACGTCGCCGTTTGGCGGGTATAAGGAGAGTGGATTCGGGCGTGAAGGTGGAATTCACGGATTGTCAGCATACCTGCAAGTAAAATGAAACCACATAGGGACATAGATACATAGCGAGAGAAGGCGCGATGCTTAACATCAGAACACATAGGTTACGTGCTATGTGAACTATGCAATTCGCGAAGCTAATCCTTAGCAAGCAATGGGCTTATGTTTCTATGTGGTTAAAAAAATCACGATATGTCACGAATCGAAGTACTCAAAACCTACAAGCTCTACATCGGCGGACAGTTCCCGAGAACCGAGTCGGGCCGCTATTATCCGCTCCTGGATAAAAAGAAAAATGTTCTCGCGAATATTTGTCTTTCATCGCGGAAAGATTTTCGTAACGCCGTGGTTGCAGCGCGTGCTGCATTCGGCGGATGGAGTGGCCGCAATGCGTACAACCGCAGCCAGATCGTTTACCGCATTGCAGAAATGATGGAAGCACGAAAAGCGCAGTTCGTAGAAGAACTCGTTCTGCAGGGAGCAACCAAAGCGAACGCGGAAAAAGAAGTGAAAGCGTCTATTGACCGGATGGTGTACTATGCCGGCTGGTGCGACAAGTTCTCTGCCTTGTACAGCAGTGTGAACCCGGTGCAGTCTTCGCATTTCAATTTTTCCGTTCCAGAAGCCACAGGCGTGGTTGCTGTTGTAGCCCCGCCCGATTCATCGCTGCTGGGAATTGTTTCTGTGATCGCTCCGGTGATCGCCGGTGGAAATGTTTGCATTGTACTCGCCGCAGAAAAACTTCCGCTCTGCGCCGTTACACTGGGTGAAGTACTTGCCACTTCTGACCTACCGGGAGGTGTTGTGAATATTCTCACCGGGAATTCAAAAGAACTTTTATCACACATGGCATCGCACATGGACGTGAATGCGCTCGTGTACGCTGCAAACGATAAAACAGAAATCAAGCAGGCGCAGGAAGGTTGTGTTTCAAATGTGAAGCGATTCTTCCATTGGAATAAAAACTGGAATACCGCAGCCGGGCAAGACCCCTACCTGATCATGGACCTGCAGGAAATAAAAACAACCTGGCACCCGGTGGAAAATATTGGGGTTGGAGGAGCAAAATATTAATTGTGGACGAGCTCGTTAGTATTGCGATCGATGCGGCTATCGAAGCCGGCGATGAAATCATGAAAATTTATGCTACCGCGGACTTCGGCGTGGAAATGAAATCTGATCATTCTCCATTGACGAAAGCAGACCTTGCATCCCACAACGTGATCGTGAGTCACCTCGCCGGAACGGAAATTCCTGTGCTCAGCGAAGAAGGAGATGAAGAGATTTTATATGAGACGCGGAAGAACTGGAAACATTGCTGGATTGTTGATCCGCTCGACGGAACGAAAGAATTCATCAAACGCAATGGAGAGTTTACCGTTAACATAGCGTTGGTAGAGGAGGGGATACCGCTCTTTGGTGTAATATACGCTCCCGCATTAGGCGATCTTTATTATTCGATACCAGAAGTAGGTGCCTTCAAAGTGATCAGGGATGATCATTCACTTCACAGGTTTGATTTTAAGCTCGAGGAACAGTTACCGATTCAGTATTTGCCCGACAAATTCACTATCGCCGGTAGTCGTTCACACAGTTCTCCTGAAACGGAAGAATACATTCAGGTGATGCAAGCAAAACACGGTGAAATTGATTTCATCGCTTCCGGAAGCTCGCTGAAATTCTGTCTCGTTGCCGAAGGGAAAGCGCATGCTTATCCACGCTTCGCACCAACTATGGAATGGGACACGGCTGCCGGTCATGCTATACTTGTTGCTGCGGGAGGTACGGTGGTTACCTGGCCGGAACAATTGCCGTTGATGTATAACCGGGAGGAGTTGCTTAATCCCTGGTTCCTGGCTGCGCGGTGAATCCCACCACACCTTCCATCCCAGTCCTTCCAGCTTATGCGCCAGTGCACGGGACAGTTGCAGGTCTTCCCTGGCGTAACTGATAAATATATCCGGCATAAAAATTCAAAAATGAAAACCAGCGAATAAAAAATCCAACGGGGGTTGATGGGCTTATCATCAGCGAATCTGTACACTGAAATGTATAAAAAACCCGGTTTGATCACCTGCTTTGGGTCTTAGCAACGCATTCGGTAGTGTCTCACTTTGTTTTTTTACACGGCGACACGGCGCATTTTTACGATATTTCTTATTCTCAGCCCGGGCGCTCACGGCGGGATAGCGGTAACTCAATCGCTAAAGCGATTGAGTATTGTGCTTCGATCAGCCATAACTTCATTATAGAATGAAAGATTTCGACTTAGCGGAAATCTCGCCGTGAGCGCCCGGGCTTAGAACGGGTTTTGTGCATCTTTTAGCGCCGTGTCGCCGTGTAAAAAGTCACATGCCCAAACTGAGACCACGCATTCCCCCGCCTGTAAGGGCTTGGATTAAAACCGTACTTTTGATCTCCTTTCGGATACTATGGCAAAAACGGCTTTGATTACCGGTATTACCGGTCAGGATGGCGCTTATCTCGCAGAATTATTGCTCAGCAAGGGATACATCGTTCACGGTGTTAAACGCAGAAGTTCGTTGTTTAACACGCAGCGCATTGATCACCTCTACCACGATCCGCACGACAAAGGCATTCCGTTTCACCTGCATTACGGCGACCTGACGGATTCTACAAACCTGATCCGGATCATCCAGGAAGTGCAGCCCGATGAAATTTATAATCTCGCGGCACAGTCGCACGTAAAAGTTTCGTTCGAAGTTCCTGAATACACCGCGAATGCTGATGCTATTGGTGCATTGCGTTTGCTTGAAGCCATCCGTATTCTGAAACTCGAAAACAAAACACGTTTTTACCAGGCGTCCACTTCCGAATTGTATGGATTGGTGCAGGAAGTTCCGCAGAAGGAAACAACTCCGTTTTACCCGCGCAGCCCGTATGGCGTTGCCAAATTATACGCATTCTGGATTACGAAAAATTACCGCGAAGCCTACGGAATGTTTGCGTGCAACGGAATTCTCTTCAACCACGAAAGTCCGATCCGCGGAGAAACTTTTGTGACGCGTAAGATCACACGCGCAGCGGCACGCATCAAACTCGGATTGCAGAAAGATCTTTATCTCGGCAATCTCGATGCAGAACGCGACTGGGGCCACGCGAAAGATTACGTGGAAGGCATGTGGCGCATGCTTCAGCAGGATGTGGCTGATGATTTCGTTCTCGCAACCGGGAAGAAAATCGCGGTGCGCACGTTTGTGGAATGGGCGTTCAACGAAGCAAGTATCCAGTTGCGCTGGGAAGGAAAAGGAATCGAGGAGAAAGGAATCGATCAACTCACCGGCAAAGTGCTCGTGCGTATCGACCCGAAATATTTCCGTCCGGCAGAAGTTGATTTGCTTGTGGGCGATGCGTCCAAAGCAAAAAAAATACTCGGGTGGGAACCTACGCATACCGTGCAGGAATTATGCCGCGAGATGGTTGCATCCGATCTGAAAATTTTCAGCCGCGATAAGTACCTGATTGATGGCGGACATGAGATCAGCCCGGTTAGCGAATAGGCTGAGCGGAGCCGGGGAAGACGAACGAAAATACCACCATTGAATGCAATCCAATTCCAGAATATACATCGCCGGTCACCGCGGAATGGTTGGTTCAGCCATTCACCGCAATCTTCTGGCGAAAGGATTTTCAAATTTCATTTTCCGTACGTCAGCCGAACTCGATCTCCGCGATCAGAAAGCAGTTGCTGAATTTTTCGCGAAGGAAAAACCGGAATACGTTTTTCTCGCTGCTGCGAAAGTGGGAGGCATACTTGCCAATAATACATTGCGCGGAGAATTTCTCTACGACAATCTCATGATCCAGTCGAACGTCATTCATTCGGCGTATGTGAACGACGCGAAGAAATTGCTGTTCCTCGGTTCCACCTGCATTTATCCCAAGCTGGCGCCGCAACCGTTGAAGGAAGAGTATTTACTCACGGGGTTGCTTG
>DATHKF010000032.1:0-4767 GCA_035489505.1 Bacteroidia bacterium
TGAATGATCCGGTGTGGTGGGATTCGCAGCCGTCTATTGCAGCCGATGGAAATACATTGTACTTCGCGAGTAACCGTCCCGGTGGAAAAGGTGGGATCGATATTTACGTCACCAAAAAAATGGTGAACGGAGAATGGGGCGTTCCAACCAACCTGGGCGACTCCATCAACACGCAATACGATGAAAAATCTCCGTTCATTCACTCCGACAGCCAGACTTTGTATTTTTCTTCGAACGGACACCCGGGCGTTGGCGGTTACGACATTTTTTATTCGCGCGGCGATGCCAAAGGCGGCTGGAAAAATCCGGTGAACATCGGGAAACCCATAAACACCGAAGGAGAAGATGTTGGATTCTTTGTAAGTACCGATGGAGAAACAGGATATTTCTGTTCGAACTCCACATTGCCTGGACGGGTAGGAGGATATGATGTGTACCAGTTTGAATTGTACAAAGAAGCACGTCCGGAAAAAGTGGTGATCGTAACCGGCATTGTGAAAAACGAAGCTGGTTTACCTTCAACGGGGCCTGCAACAGTAGAATTGAAAAATGTCCGCACGAAAGAAAAAACAACGGCCGTTGTAGATACCGGAAGCGGTAGTTACGCTGCAGCGATCAAAGTATCATCGAAAGATGACTACGTGCTCACGGTGAAAAAGGAAGGCGCGGCATTTACATCGCAACTGATTTCCGGCAACCAGGAATTCAAGGAAACCAAGCAGGAACTGAAACCGATGGAAGTAAAACCGGTTGTGGCCGGATCGGTGTACCGCATCAACGATATCAACTTTGCTTCCAACTCGGCAGTGCTCCAACCCGAATCGATGGTGGTACTTGAAGAATTCGCGAACTACCTCAAGCAAAATCCGAAGATCAAAATTGCGATTCACGGTCACACCGACAATGTCGGCGACGATCAGCGCAACATGGATCTTTCCAATGAACGGGCGTTTGCTGTTTTCGAAGCGCTCACCACCAAGTTCGGTGTTCCGAAAAATCAGATCACTGGTGCTTACGGGCATGGAGAAACACAACCGCTTGGCGATAACGGCACCGAAATCGGCCGCGCGCAAAACCGCCGCACGGAGTTTGTGATTATTTCGAAGTAAAACACAGCCTCGCTTTTTTCGTCCACACAGCCGCACGCTTGCATTCTTCGTATGTCCGCCTGAAAAGTCGGCGGACGCGCCTGCGGCAGCAAAGATTTTTTTGTTTTGTTGTTATTAACCCCGGATTTCATCCGGGGTTAATAACATTCGACCCCTTCAGGGTCTTCGGTTTTTTCCGGGTATGGCGATGCTGATGTCACGTCGGGTAGTCACGCTTTTCCTTCCACATGGTCATTGTCACATCGGGGCAGCCTCGCTTTCTCATCCACACAGTCATTGTCACATCGGGTAGCCTCGCTTTTCGCGACCACACAGTCATTGTCACATCGGGGTAGCCTCGCTTTCTCATCCACACAGTCATTGTCACATCGGATAGCCTCGCTTTTCGCGACCACACAGTCATTGTCACATCGGGTAGCCTCGCTTTCTCATCCACACGATCATTGTCCCATCGGGTAGCCTCGCTTTTCGCGACCACACGGTCATTGTCACATCGGGTAGCTTCGCTTTCTCATCCACACGATCATTGTCCCATCGGGTAACCTCGCTTTTCGCGACCACACAGTCATTGTCACATCGAGTAGCCTCGCCTTTCGCGAGGCGTATCGAGATGTGCCAATGACAGACGCCCCGACCACTTTCGTAGTCGGGGCGTTATGCTGTTACAGCGCCACCGGGTTGGGGGCCCAGGAAGTAAGCACCTGGCTGCCGTGAAGGAGGCACGACATCGGCAGCCAAGGGAGGCAGGCTTTGATTCAGGCTGCTGCAACGTTTGCCTCATCATCAGTCGACAATTTGTCATCCTGGGCGGAGCCGAAGGAGGACGGGTGCGGTTGATGATAGGCGAATTGGTGCGAGGGGGAGTACGGCACGCGCTCCGCTGACCTTACGGGGTCACCCCCCTCGACTTGTGACAATGCTTGATGAGTTCCGACTGCAGGAGTGGGGTTATGGCTGCCCGCAAGGACATTAAAAGGCATCGCCAAACTGATTAAATCACTGATTTTCCTGGTTTCGTGAGTTCGTTGAGTATTCATACTTGAAAGTCCTCCGATCATATTTTATTAGCTTTACTGATATTTTACTGCGACAACCAATAATTATGACACAAATATATAGTTAAACTTAATACATGTCAAGTTTTTTTATTACATTTGCCCATAATCTTTTTCAAATGACATTGGCTCAACGAATTAAAAATCTGCGCAAAGAACTTGGCCTCAATCAGACCGAATTCGCACAACGCATCGGGATCACCCAAACTTCACTTTCGCAGATCGAAGGTGAAAAAAACGGTATCTCCTATGATGTCTATAAAGCAATCGTGAATGAATTTGCCGTTGATCCAACCTGGCTCATGGATGGAATCGGGAACATGCTCCGGTCGCCTGACCTCGGCTCCGCTCGGTCTGACAAGTTGGGAGCATTGCCATTGGTGGTGCAGATCGACAGCGACCAGGAAGAAAACATCGTTGTAGTAGATAAGAAAGCTGCGGCCGGATATTTACAGCACCAGCAGGATCCGGAATTCATTGCAAAACTTCCTTCATTCCGTTTACCCGGGTACCACGGAAAAACGTTTCGTGCATTCGAGATCATCGGCGACAGCATGATCCCGGGAATTACACCGGGCGATATGATCGTTGGTTCGTACGTGGAGTCGTTGAATGAGATCAAAAACGGATCGGTATACATTGTTGTTACGCACGATGGCAGCATCGTTGCAAAACGCGTAACGTCATTGGGGAACGATCTCTATGAATTGAAATCAGATAACACAGTATACGAAGCGTACGCTGTAAAAGCAGATGACATTGCCCAGGTATGGAAGGCGGAATCGCGCATCACCCGTGAGTTTGAAAAAGCCTCGGGAGAAAATGTACGGATGTCGAGCATGGAGCAACGACTGCTGGACCTGGAACGAAAACTTTCGAATTCATAACGCCAAATACGGAACTCTGAACTCATAACTCCGAACCATGAACATTTACGTCACGCAACTCAAGCAAAGCATTCAATCGAAACTCGACCAGATCGAAGATGCCGAATATTTAAGTTCACTCGATGCCATTCTCACGTATGAAACGCACGACATGCCGCCGCGCGATCATCGTAAACCATTACAGAAATCATTTTGGAAAAGGCTTTGGTTAACCTATTCCTCCGATGGAGTACGCTCCGCCAGGTAAATATTGATTGTCTGTTCATACCGTTCTGATGTTTTGCCTGCCATGGTTTTACGTCAGGACGGTTTTTTTATGTGGCATGTTCGCTGCGCTCACCATTTTCTTTTTCGCCACAGATTACGCTGATTGCGCAGATTTTTTTTTGGTGTTAGCGCACAATTCCACGCACCGCCAGATCGCGAAAATTCCTTTAGCCCTAAACGCTTAAGTTTTGCATCTGCGCAATCTGCGTAATCAGCGGCTAACCCTTTAATCCGTAAGCGCAGCGAACAAATCATTCCTTAAATTCGTTCAACAAACCACGCCCATGAAAAAACTCTACGTCCTCATCGCGCTTTTCGCAGCGCCAACCCTGATTGCACAACCCTCCAGTTTCGCCTCACGCGGAATCGGTGGCGGAGGAGCACTCTTCTCGCCAAGCATCAACCCCGGAAACACCAGCGAATATTTTGTCGCGTGCGACATGTCCGAACTTTTTCACACCACCAACTACGGACAAAATTATTCGCAGGTCCATTTCACGGAAATGAATGGCGGACACAACTCCAAAGTCTGTTACACATCCACCACCGGATTGCTGTATTCCATCAGCTACATCAACGACATTGGCACCCCGATGGGCAGTACGGACAATGGCGCTACGTGGACTCCACTCGCCGGAAATCCGGATATGTATGAAGACGTGTACACCATTCATTGCGACTACAACAATTCCGGTCGCGTGATCATTTCCCAATACGGTGCGATTTTCTTTTCATCAAACGGTGGAACAACATTCACGCAGATTCACACCGCAGCAACCGGAAACGGAAATGTTGTTGGCGGAGTATTCTTCGATGGAAGTCTCATTTACATGGGCACAAACGACGGTGTATTGGTTTCGATAAACGGCGGCGGCTCCTGGAATATGGCCGCGCTCACCGGTATTACGGCGGGTGAAAATATCTGGAGTTTCTGCGCTGCGCGCGTTGGAAATCAAACACGTTTCTTTTGCCTTACTGCCGATGCCGGTGACGTTTACGTGGGCCTGCAGGGATCCGACTATTGGGGATTTTACCGCAACGTGTACCGCTGCGATTTTGGTGTTACGCAATGGACAGTGGCTTCAAACGGCATTACGTTGAATACAGATTTTCCGATGTTCATCGACATGGCGGAGAACGACATCAACACCGTGTACGTTGCCGGAAGTAACGATAACACCGAACCGATCGTGATGAAATCAACGAACGGCGGCGGCAACTGGAACCACACATTCACAGCAACAGGAAACGGAAACATCATCACCGGCTGGAGCGGACAAGGCGGCGATCGCGGCTGGGGATATGGAGAATGTCCATTCGGATTTGATGTTTGTGCCAGCGATCCGAACTATGTGATCTTCGGCGATTTCGGTTTTGTCCACAAAACTTCCAATGGCGGAACAGGTTGGGCGCAAGCGTACGTCGACATTGCAGATCAACATCCTGCAG
>DATHKF010000033.1:0-3164 GCA_035489505.1 Bacteroidia bacterium
AGCGAATTGGGCGGTCAGCTGACACAAACCGACGGTTGGTACATGCGGAGATCCAATCCGGTTGACACCGTGCGACAGCCTTTGAATTCCCGCATAGTGGCCATCGGATTGACTGTCGGTGCGGGCATCCGCCTGGAATTCTGGAGAACGCTGGCCGTTTGTTTCGAAACCGATTTCTTTGCTTCAGTGAACTATTACAGGCATAAAAAAAACACGGGCATTGAAACGGGCAAGTACGGCGACTTTGATTTTAATCAGGTTCGAACGCTTGGAGTTTCCTGTCGCTTTTAGCCAATGAATCGGTTTAATTTTTTGACACAGATTGCGCAAATTCTATGATTGGTGCAATTCTTAAAATGATTTAATGATCTGCCTTCGCGGATCGATTATTCAGAATCAATTCGCGCGGCGGATTAAATCATTCAAATTTTTAGCAGGTTTTGTATCTGCGCAATCAGCGTAATCTGCGGCTGAACTTTTAGAATCAATTCGCGCGGCGAATTAAATCATTCAAAATTTTTAGCACGTTTTGTACCTGCGCAATCAGCGTAATCTGCGGCTGAACTTTTATTGCTTACTGAATAACTGCCGGTACGTTGTTGATCCGCAAGTCACCACAACCAGGTAAGAACCCTGCGCGAGCGACGCAACATCAATGTTCCGCTCATTTTCTTTCCGCACTACTTCTCTTCCGGTAACGTCATTCACCACGACCGTAAAATCGTACAGGTTTTCCGGGAGCCCAAGCGTGATCTGATTCGTTGCCGGATTCGGAAACACCGGAAACGACTGAATGTTTTCTTCAGCAACCGGTTCCTCAACACCTACCACGTTTGCAAATGAAACTTTCGCAGTGTAACCCGTTAATCCCAACGACTGCGTCATAATGCCGCCCAGGAAACTGGTGTTCGACATGAACGACAACGATCCGGCAAGGCGATACATGTCTACACATTGCGGATGACCCGTAACGTTCATGTACGTGAGACGGATTTTGTTCGTACTGTCCGTATCCATGATCCACCAATCGGCGCCCTGTAGCTGCCACGGAAAAATATCGCATTCGTGACCGGTCATATACACGAAATGATTTCCATCCGGCGTGTACGTGGGACATTGCGAAAAACTGAATGTGGTCAGGCGCGTTGTTGCACCCGTTGCGAGATCGATCGTGTAGAGCGGGGTCGCAATAATGTTTTGCGATTCGAATGTGCTGTATACTGCAATCGTGCTGTTATCCGGTGAAATACTTTCCACTTCTCCACCGGCGAGGACGCTTCCCGGCTGGTACGTTTGAATATTCGTCAGCGAAGGATTCGGACCGTAAGTCACGGTTGCTGTTTTGAATACATAAGCGCCCGCTGCGAGATTCGGATTCCAGATGTCCGGTGCAAGAATTCGCTCTGTCCAGGAAAACAACGTTCCGTCTTCCGAAATTGCGCCGTGACAAACACCATTGTCGTAATCATTCGGAACATTGGTCAATTGCCAGGCTTGAGAACCATCGCGTTTGAGCAACCACACATCCGTATACGCTCCGTAACCGGGAATCGCATCTTCCGGGATACGGAGATGATCGGTTTCCCATACGTACGCCGTTTTTTCGACGTAGCAAAAAAGATATTGCCCGGTTGGATCCCATTCTTCCGCCCATTGGTGACGATCTGCGGGCCACCCGGCATACGTGAGCGGGGTTTCATTGTTACCCAGTGAATCGGAAAGATAGATCTTGTAGTAGCCATTCGCTCCCACTTTTCCGTATGCAACAGTATTCGTTGCTCCATTCCAGATTGCGCCAATGGCAGAATCCTTCCACATGGTGATGGTAGCCGCGACCTGTGCGTTTACATTTTCCTGTACGAGCCATACGAGAAGTCCGGCCAGGAAAACGGATCGAAAAAAATAATTGCTTTTACGAAACAACATAACCAGTGCTATTTGGGATTAGTTGATTGATCAATGGTCGGTTAGTTGATGTGGTATTTTTCAATCGATACATCGGGACACCATCAGCTAATCGGTAATTAACTAATTGACGATGATCATTTCTGTCAGGGCACTTTCCCCGGTAGTGATCGTCACAAAATATGTTCCGGCCGACTGATCTGCGAGATCAATTTCCTGCCGCAACGAACTTGTTTCCCCGAATGCAGTTTGCGAAACGGTTTCACCCAGGATATTGGTAACAGTTATTGTTCCTGCCTGCGCTGAACCGAAATCGGCGTTCACCTGGAAACGGCCTTCAGAAGGATTGGGAGCAATGTACAGGCTGTTCTCAAAAGCCGAAGTCTGCACGGACGTCATTACATTGACCACAGCCGTTGTACAGCTCACGCAACCGTTCGCATCAGTTACACAGAACGTGTATGTACCGGAGCATACGTTGTTTATGATTGGCGTCATTACCATAGGTGGAGACCACATGTAAGTATAAGGAGAAACACCACCAGTGGCGGTACCTGTCATGGAACCGTCACAGCATCCCTGACATGATTCGTTGGTCACGCTTGTAATCTGCGCCTGCAACGGCGGCGGTGCAATAACTGTAACCGATGCGGTGGCCGTACAGCCGCTGCTGTCCGTTATGAGTACGGCGTATGTTCCCGGACAGAGACCGTTCACCGATTGAGTGGTTTGGCCGCCCGGCATCCACATGTACGTTACTGGTCCTACTGTGTTTGAACTGAAGGCGGTGGCGCCTCCATCGCAGGTATTTGAACAGCTTGCGTTAAATGTAGAAACCTGGACACCACACTGTGCAGAAAGTCCAATAGAAATGAGCATAAGGGCAAAGCCCGAGTAGAGTTTTTTCATGAAGTTTGAGTGTTTGCGTAGGGAAAGATAGGGAATTTGGGGATTGGGGGATTAAGGAATTTGGGCCGGAGGTGCTTACGCGTCTTCGACAGACAATTAGCCGTGGAACTTCTTCGGAGGACCGTGTTCAGCCCAAATCCCTCAGTCCCCTGGATTCCCCAATCCCCTATTCCCTGAATTCCCATAGAAAAACTCTCCATTTCGACAATAAATCGCCGATGCGCGCGTATTACCCCCGGAACTTTACCTTTGCACCCATGCGGCACATTCTGGCAATCCTTGCAGGTCTTATTATTCTCGTTGCTTCCTTCTCGGGATGCCGCCGCGATCTGCAGATCGATGAAGACCCG
>DATHKF010000034.1:0-7801 GCA_035489505.1 Bacteroidia bacterium
CGTTCCTGTTCCCGTGTACGGAGGAGTTCCACCCGATCCGGTAACTGTAACCGTTCCGGTTCCTCCGTTGCATGCAATGGAAGTTGCTGATGAAGCGGACGTGAGCAATGTCGGTTCCGTAACTGTTCTGATCGTAGTAGCCGTGCAACCATTGGCATCCGTCACCGTGAAAGTGTATGTTCCTGCAGTTACAGCAAATGTTCCGGTGCCGGTAACCGGAGAGGTTCCTCCTGAACGTGTTATGTTCACAATTGCAGTTCCTCCTGAACATGCAATTGAACTTATGACTGATGAAGATGCAGTAAGCAACGACGGTTGTCCAACGCTAACCGTTTGTTGCATTTGTGCACCGGCATTGTCTGTGATGGTACATGTGTGTGCACCTGCGCATAACGCAGTGGCTGTTGCAGTTGTTGCACCGGATGGTAACCAGCTGTATGTATAAGGGCCAACTCCTCCGTCAACCGCAACAGTTGCAGTTCCGGTACATACACCGTTACACAACAGGTTGGTGCGAGACGTTGTGGCTGTCATCGTGGAAAACCTGGCAAGGAATGCTTCGTTAGGAGTAGTTTGATGAGCACCGGCCGAAGCAGCAGGCGTAGTTGATGCGAGATAGCCACACATATACACGCTACCACCTGTAACAGCGCAGCAAGTGCCATAGTCGTAAGAAGGGCCGCCATAGTAGGTGGCCGCAAGACGCATTCCGGCGGAATTAAATTTCACTAAGTAGGCATCGGCCTGGCCTCCGTGGACGGACTGGAATGAACCTGTGGTTGCAATCACATCACTTGAATTTACGAGGCCGGTCATGTACACATTCCCTATAGCGTCGGTTGCACAGGAATATCCATAATCATAGTGGTTGCCTCCGTAATACGTGCCCCATAGCCGTACGCCGCTTGCATCAAATTTTGTAAGAAACGCATCACTGGCTGCAGCCTTCACCGGCTGAAAAATTCCAGATGTCGAAATTGAAGTTGATGAAGCTGATTCACCCGTGAGATATACATTACCGCCGGCATCCGTAGCGCAGGACCTTGCATGTTCGGTGCTCTCACCTCCATAGTAAGTTCCCCATAGACGCGTTCCGCTTGTATTAAACTTGACCAAAAAAGCGTCGTCCACATCTCCCGGGACAGTTTGATGCGCACCAGCACTTGCAATACCGGTAGTTGATTGGGTATTCCCTGCGATGTATACATTGCCGGTTGGGTCTGTTGCACACGATAGTGGTGTTTCATCGGATGTTCCACCGTAGTAAGTGCCCCACTGTCGTACTCCACTGGCGTTGAATTTAACCAGGTACCCGTCATTAAGTCCGGCGTACGTGGTTTGATGTGCACCCGCAGTAGCAATAGCTGTGGGTGACGTTGTATAACCAGTCAGGTATACATTGTTGCTGGCGTCGGTGGCGCAGCCCTCTCCTCCTTCAATACCGGCACCGCCGTAATAGGTTCCCCATTGACGTACTCCGCTTGTATTGAATTTTACGAGGAACGCGTCAAAAGATCCTCCTTGAACAGTTTGGTGCGCGCCTGCAGTAACCATGCTGGCGTGTGCCTGTGCATTGCCGGCCATATATACATTACCAAGGGCATCCGTCGCGCAGGAGAACGCCCGGGTATAACCGGTTGTGCCTCCGTAGTAAGTGCCCCATTGACACACACCTGCCAGGTCAAATTTTATTAAGAACGCTTCATACACCGCTCCGGCGCTGTAAACAGTTTGATGTGCCCCGGATGTTGCAATGCCCGTTGTTGACTGTGTGTAGCCGCACGTGTACACATTACCGCTGGCGTCTGCAGCACAGCTGTTCACTGCATCATAGGCCGGTCCGCCAAAGAACGTACCCCACACTCTTACCACCGGGTCAATCGTAAATGCCAGTTGCGGATCAATGTTTTCAATTTCAAACGAAACTTCGTTATTCGTGATCACCCATTTCGATGGAAGTGTTTTTCCGTTTTGAAAAACCAATGGCGCCTGTTCGATCAGATCGCCAAGCGGAGTTTTAATAACCAATTCTCCTTGTGCGTTTATCGTCAGTGATTCTGCACCTGCAAATTGCAAACGGATATGTTTGTAATCTGCACCGGGAGCAACGATGTAATCATACTTGAGGCTTCCGTCTTTCTGGTACCATTTCAGATCAATGCCGGTATAAATATTCTGATACGTGATCTCGCTGTAACTTTTTACACCCGTTACACCATCCGGGCAAACGGCCGTGTAATAATTATCACTTCGTTCCTGCGCTTCACCTTTCGTAACCGTGGCGTTTGTATTCGTGTTCAGCCAGCTTACATCCAAACGGTAAACCGTAATTTGATCCGGCACGGTTTTTTTTCCTTCGACGGTTTTTGTTGGCGCTGAATTTTCTTCTTTCCAGCTGTCCACCCGGCTCAATTGGTATGAGATGCCATTGTTCTTCAGGTGAAACACCATTTTACCATCCGTGCCGGAGAATAAAACATCCGGTCGTGGCTGAGAGTTCTGATCACCAACCTGTCCTTTGTTTTCTTTGAAGCTCAGTGATGAGTTGGTTTGAGGTGTAAAACCTTCGGGGGTAATTTTTGCATCTGTGGTTTGTCCGAAGAGAAAAGAGGACACAAAACAGAAGATAGCTGCGGTTGCAGCATGGCGAATACGGGTCATGCGGGTGTGTTGTTAAATGAAAAAGAAAATAGTCAGCGGCCGGAGGCAATGAGGGAAAAAGGGTCAGTGCTTTTGGTGAGACAATGTTAGCACAGTTTCGATTGCATCAGCAAAACGGTTGCCGGACAAATACCGGACATGCGTTGTGATCGACGAAGAGAAATACTTTTGGGGAAACAAGTGTCGGACAAATGCCGGACAGGATGCAGCAAGTGCTCAACTGTTCACGATGACACGTTGCGCATCTGCAGTAACAACAACGATAAGGTAAGCACGCGGTGCATACAGCGTTATTACTTGTTGAACATCCGGTTGAACTTTCATTGCAGTTACCAATTGTCCAATCGCATCGTATATCATGATGTCGGCGATTTTTTTTGTTCAACTGTAACGTGAATGTTCCGTTGTTCGGATTTGGATAAACAACAAATCCGCCCGTTGTTGGGTTTGTTGGTAAACCACTCAATAGAAAGTTAAGAAAAAAATGTATTGAGCGCGGGAGATGTAATCGCAACTTCACTCCGTCGGAGCAGGGCCGTATTTATTTTCACCCGGCTTTCCTTTGGTCAGCAGCAAAATCAGCAACCAGATACCTCCGATAAATGGAACAAAAACAACCAGGATCGTCCATCCGTTCTTGCTGATGTCGTGAAGTCTTCTCACGGCAATGGCAAGAGTTGGAATCAATGTTAACAGTAGAAAGACGCCATATACCGGATCAGTTCCTATCGAATAATAAGCGTGCCCGTAAGCGGTAACTAACCCGGGGTTGCCGGAATAATTCAGGATGAGCATTCCGGGCAACAGGAATATGATCGACGCAATGAAATTGCAAAGCGTAAATATCCAGTATTCCTTTCGGCTTGCCCTGCCGCCAAAATCTGCGTACTGCCTGAATGCTTTGAAATACCATTTCATGTGTTTCGGTATTGATTCATTCAAAATAAAAACGTCCCGACATGCATGCCCGGACGTTTTGTTTTTCTTGCAATAGTATTTCGGTTGAGTCTACGATTTCTTCCTCCGGGCAATCAACACCGTCGACAGAATGATGATCAGAAACCCAAGCAGAAAATTCGGCATCGCCCAGAACTTCGTCATGTCGAACATGTGTTGCGGGCTGCTGAATGCCTGGAGGTACGCAGGAATTTCCGCCTGTTGGTTGTTCGCAATTTTGTAGTTCACAAAACCGCGCACATCCTGGTGCGTAAGTCCAATGTAAAATGCAATTCCCCAGGAGACGCAAATGAACAATGCAGTAATTCCACCTTCTTTCAACCCGGTTTTAAAAGGCAGCACATGATCGGGCTGAATGTCTTTTGTTTTGCGGATAGAAAGATAGATGCAGGCGAAATAGAACAGCATAGGTCCGTAGAACAGCATACCGCCCCACGTTCCGGTGAAATCGCCAAGCATCGATGTAAGCTGCAGTCCCGCTACAATCACCGAACCGATAATACCCATCAGCAAAGAAGGGCGCATTCTCTTTGAAGAATCCATTTTATCCGTTCATCGAAATCAGGAACTCCTCGTTGGTCTGCGTGTTCTTCATGCGGTCTTTGAGGAAATCCATCGCTTCCTGCGGGTTCATATCCGCAAGGTGGTTTCTCAATACCCAGATGCGCTGCAATACGTCCTTCTGGAGAAGGAGATCGTCGCGGCGTGTAGAAGAAGATACGAGATCGATTGCAGGGAATACACGCTTGTTCGCGAGTTTGCGGTCGAGCTGCAATTCCATGTTACCGGTTCCTTTGAATTCTTCGAAGATTACTTCGTCCATTTTCGATCCGGTGTCGATCAACGCCGTTGCAAGGATCGTCAATGAACCGCCGTTCTCAATTTTACGCGCAGCACCGAAGAAACGTTTTGGTTTCTGCAATGCGTTTGCATCCACACCACCGGAAAGAACTTTTCCTGATGCAGGCTGAACGGTATTGTATGCACGCGCAAGACGCGTAATTGAATCGAGGAGAATTACCACATCGTGTCCGCACTCCACCATACGTTTTGCTTTTTCCAAAACGATGTTGGCGATTTTTACGTGACGGTCTGCAGGCTCATCGAACGTAGAAGCAATAACTTCTGCACGTACGCTGCGGGCCATGTCGGTAACTTCTTCCGGACGTTCATCGATGAGCAAGATCATCAGGTACGCTTCCGGGTTGTGATCTGCGATTGCGTTTGCAACTTCCTTCAACAGGATTGTTTTACCTGTTTTCGGTTGTGCAACAATCAAACCACGCTGACCTTTACCGATTGGTGTGAACATATCCATCACACGCATCGACATCGGCGCTTTCATTTTGATATTGCTTCCGCCAACGAGATTGAATTTTTCTTTCGGGAACAACGGTGTCAGGAAGTCGAACGGAACACGGTCGCGCACGTATGCAGGATCACGCCCGTTGATTTTTTCCACTTTCACCAATGGGAAATATTTTTCGCCTTCTTTCGGAGGACGGATTCCGCCGCGTACCGTATCGCCGGTTTTCAAACCAAAAAGTTTGATCTGCGATTGTGAAACGTAAACATCATCCGGTGAGTTCAGGTAATTGTAATCCGATGAACGGAGAAATCCGTAACCATCAGGCATAATTTCAAGAACGCCTTCCGCATTCACCACATTGTCGAAATTGTACATTTCTTCCAATGGTTGGCGCGGCTGGAAATTCGGACGGTTTTGTCCGTGGTTGCTGTTCCCGCTATTGCTGTTGTTCTGGTTTCCGTTCGGTGGATTTTGGTTCCCGTTCGGTGGATTCTGATTTCCGTTAGACGGATTCTGATTTCCATTTCCGGAATTCTGATTTCCGTTAGGCTGGTTCTGGTTCGGATTCTGTCCGTCGTTTTTTGGACCTTGTGCCTGCACAAACGGAGGAGCCTGGTTGTGTGCCGGAGCAACAGGGGCCTGGTTCTGGTTCGGATTAGGATTCTGGTTCGGAGGCCTGTTGAACGGCTTCTGATTCGGATTTTGATTCTGTTGGAACGGACGACGTTGCGGACGCTGTTCAAATGGTTTTTTATCGCCTTGTGGAGCAGGGGCAGTTGATTCAACCGGTGTTGTTACGACCGGAGTTTCACTTTCTTTTTTATCGGTTTCGATGGTCACAAAACGTGTGTCCGGTTCTGTTGAACTTTTGAAAAGTTCCGGCGTTTCTTCAGCACCCGCTTTTGGTTTACGGATTCTTTTTGCTTTTTCCGGATCAGCTTCGTCGGCTCCTTTTTTGGGAGCGCCAGCCACAGCCTGTGTATCCAGGATCTTGTAAACCAGTTCCTGTTTTTTGAGCGTTTCGAATTTCGGGATGTTCAGATCCTTGGCAATTTCACGAAGTTCTCCAACGAGTTTGGAGTTCAATGCAATAATGTCGTACATGTTGTTTGGTTAGTTCAGTAAATGCTTTTTTATTCTGGTCTGTTGGGGGGAATTTGGCTTTGTTTGGGGGTCTTCGTCGCGGGTATTATCGAAAGAAGTGCGGAACTGTTTAAATGTCCGTCAAAGCACTAAAAATAGAATTGTTGTTTTTTGAAGTTGAAATGAAAACTTTTACCTGGGAAAAATAACCGTGATGGGTGGTTATTCATGGCAGAAGCATGGTGCAATAATACGAAGAATTCGGCATTCCAACTAAAAACATGAAAAAATTACCTAATTGGTGCTTTTAAGGAAACACGGCGGCGCAGCAACGCAGCGACCCAGAGGTACAGCCGGGAATAGTTTTGTATCGGTGGCAGGATTTTAATTTCGCGTGAATAAAAAAAGCAGCGTCGCGGCGTTCATCCTGAGCTTGTCGAATGGATGTCGCCGTATTACATTTGTTGCATGATTCAACGCATCCAGACCCTCTTCCTCTTCCTGACCGACATTGTATTGGTGGTGTTATTTTTCGTTCCCTTCATGCTGAAGTTCGATGATAAAAGCGCAGCGGCTGGAGTTCCGGTTACGCTGCTGGATTTTCCGCTGGCCATTGTTGGACAGGGCGCAATATGCGTGATCGCGGCGCTGGCCGTTACACAGTTTAAAAATCGTGCATTGCAATTGAAAATATGTTTCGCCGGAATTGTATTGTCTGTTTTCTACACGGGCGCATTGGCTGCCATTCCAACTATTCTGAACGACGGCAACGAAAGGGATTTCGCGCATTATGAAATCGCGTACGGCACCTGGATTTCGCTGGCGAATATTGTTTTGTTTTACCTGGCGCGGGTGTATATCCAGAAAGACGAAGACCTGGTAAAATCTGTTGACCGGCTGCGGTAGTTGTTTTCGATGAGCCGATTTCCGATTTGTTAATTAGTTGATGCAGTTTCCGTCACCATCGGCAATCAACTAATCGTTCATCAACTAATCAACATCTAATCGTTCACCATTATTTTTCTTCCTTCGGAAAAATTTCCTCCCACAATTCGTACATAGTAAATGCCAGCCGAAAAGCCCGACAGATCGATCGTGTTAGCTATACGCGATAACGATTCCTGGTAGACCAGCTGCCCGGTTTGATTGTACATTTCCAGGGTACACTGTACGGGAACCGTTACATATAAAATGTCCGATGCCGGATTCGGATAAATTGAAATCCCATTCTGCATGGTCGATCCGATATCTGTGCAGATGTCAACAAAAATGGAATCTGTTGCCATGCATTGCGATGCGCTGTCGGTGTACGTGATCACATTGAATCCTACATTCGCCAGTGAAGCATCAAACATATTTGCGGTGACGCCGGTTCCGGAAAAAAGTCCGCCTGGAGGAGAAGCGCCAGTCAGTGTAATCACTCCATGACTCATGCATAACGTGTCGTAAGGCGCAGAGAATGTTACCTCAGGTGGCTCAGTCAGAATGATGGTGTCTGATGCTGTGCAGCCTGAAGAATCGCTCACAACAACACTGTAGATACCGGCACCAAGTTGACCGGGACTGTTTGTTGTGTCTCCGTGACTCCAGTTCCACACATAACCTCCGTTTCCTCCGGATGCTGATAGTAGGATCAGCCCATTGGAATCGCCGTTACAGGTTGGGTTTACAATACTATCGATTGTCAGACCGATCGGAGACGGTTCTGTGATGGTAAACGTAAATGAACCTCCACAACCGAATGCATCCATCATGGTCACAAGGTATATTCCGGCAGTCAACCCTTGCGCT
>DATHKF010000035.1:0-3773 GCA_035489505.1 Bacteroidia bacterium
GTTGAAACTGGCGATACAATTCAAATCCACTGATGTTACTGTGGCATCCGACTTCACAAGGAAAGAAGGTTTGATGGTCCAGTTTTGCAAACTCCAGTTGTAACCGCCGGTTACCCAATAGTGACGTGTTATCTTATACAGCAAAGTGTGCGTGGTAAGCGGAGGCCCGTTGATGACCGTATTACCATCGTTGAACTTTCCACCAGTAACATGTGTTGAGGAAATTCCAAACCAGATTTTTTCACTCTGGTACCAGAGACCTAATCCGCAATCAAAATTTGTGTCGCTGATGCGCGGAGGAACTGTTGGGTCCGTTTGCCAGTTTGTAGTGGAAATCCAGGATTGTCCACCGGTTGGTCCGAGGATTTTTGTTGCTGCGCCAACTTCAATTCCGATTCCCAATCGTCCGCCTAAAACATTCTCGCGGTGAAAAGAGTACGCGATGCGGTACGCCATATTTTTTTCAAAGCCCAATTGATCGTACATGAGGTTGATGCCTACTCCACCGCTGAGTTTGTCGACGTACATATCTGCAGAGAGCACTCCGCTGCGTGGTGATCCATCGAAACCGGCCCATTGCTGCCGGGCAATACCTGAAAAGCACAACGCTTCTTTCATTCCTGCATACGCGGGATTCATGAAAAGTTTGTTGTGCATGTATTGTGAGAATTGCGGATCCTGCTGAGCGAATGCGGTTCCGAAAAGGCATAGCAATGCCAGGTGAGTGAAAAAGTGTTTCATCGCGTTTCAGTGTTATGTGAATTCCGGATTTGCCTGCCGGTTTGATGGTATAACACGTGGCGAAAAAAAAGATACAGTGAGGTTGATGTGCTGATGCGCGTAAACCCTCAAAGGGTAATTAGTGAATCACGCGCGGTTTATGTAAACCCTTTGAGGGTTTACGCGCATCATGAGACCTTAAAGGTCTCACGAGAGTTTTTGGAAAGTCTGCCACCACCGGTCGGGCATTTCTTCCTCGCACGCGAGTTGGTAATCTGAATACGTGCACGGAACAAGTGCGTGCCGTTCGAAACGGATTTTCTGGTTGGGCGGATAAGGAACTTCCATCCACCACCGGTCGCTGCGGTTGCTCTTGAAGAAAATGATTTCGTGCTTGTGGTCCTTGAGAAAAACACGGAACCTCGTGTAGTTGGATGTGTCGCTGAACGGAAAATCTTTTTTGCGGTGATAAAATCCATCCACGAAACACCAGATCATTTGTGCAACGAGATGCGACGTAGCCCCGGAAGGATCAACCAGTGCATTGACTTCGTAAATTCCAAACGACGTGCACTTGTCGCTGATGCCGGCGTAACGCGCCAACTGGCATGCTTCATCGCCGGAAAATCCATTGGGTGTTGCCCATCCGCAACCGGGCGCATCGGAACGCCGCACAGCTGAAATATCAAAACTCACGAGATCGGCATTGCGGATGATGGGTTCAACGTCGGCAATTTTTTCGCGGCAAACTCCCAGGCGGTGAATATCGAAATTCAACTTGCCCATTAATTCAACGGAAGATTGCTCGACGAAATACGTCTGGTATCCGAGGCTGGAAAAGTTGAAGAGAAAATTCGGCTGGTGCAGGATAATTTTACTCAACCAGGAATGACTGGTGTATTCATCGGAGCCAACACCAATGTCGAACTTCGGATCGATGGTAACGAGGTTTACCGTTTGCTCCACCGCCTGGTACCCGAGGTATTGGGCATACGTAAGATGATGTCCGCCACCAATGAGAATCGGAATAATATTTTTGCGGAGCAGTCCACCCATGACAGTTTTCACAGCGAAATCGGTGTCCTGCGGTGTTGCGCCTGCAGAAATATTTCCGAGGTCTGCAATCTTCAGTGCCCAGTCGCCCTGGAAAAGGTGGTACAGGTATTTCCGGATTTCATCGGGACTATCAGCACAACCTGCATTACCTGTGCTTGGACGATCTTCCTGGATTCCGATCAACGCAAAATGACAACCGTCGAGTTCAGGCCAGCCGGATTCGGTACTGTTCACCGCAGCGAGATATCCGAACTGCGAGGGCTGGTATGATTTTCCTTCCGCGATTTTGCCGGTATCAACAGGGCGAAAAAAATCGGAGAAGTCGAGATTGACGTGTGGCATGCGAGTGAGTTTGTACAAATATGACACAGAAGTCAAATCGCAAAATTCGTGGCGGGGAAAAGTTGTGAAGAGAGGAGTGTTGAAGGGGGAAGGAGGAATTAAGGAGGCAGGAGTTAAGGAGGCAGGTAAACAGAAAAGTCCGCCGGTGGCAGACTTTTCTGGTGATGGGTATTTGAGTTTTACTTCTTCTTTTTCTTCGCTGCTTTCTTCGCTGCTTTTTTAGCGGGAACCGCCTTTTTAGCAGCGGCTTTCGCAGTGAGGCCTGAGCTACGCGCAGGTGCTTTTTTCGCAACGCTACCTTTTTTTGCCGTTCCCTTTTTTGCTGCTCCTTTTTTTGCCGCTCCCTTGGCGCCTTTTTTGTCGAACGCGCCTGGTACCTGGTCTTCAATCATTTTTTTCACCTGATCGATGGTGAGATCAGCAACCTCTTCGGGCGTGAACTTTTCGCCTTTGGCTGTGCGGCCAATCTTCAGCATATTTTTTCCGAAGCGGATGAATGGGCCCCAACGGCCATTTTCCAAAGCAATCTTTTCTTCGGGCCATTGCCGGATATAACGATTCGATTCTTTTTCGAGTTTCTTATCGATCAGTTCTGCAATGTCCTTGTCCGAAAGATTATCATAATCGTACGCCTTCGGAATATTGATGAACAGTTCGTTGTACTTAATGAACGGACCGAAGCGTCCTTTCCCTTTCGTTACCGGCAATCCTTTGTACTGTGCAATCGGTGCATCTGCTGCTTCTTTTTGCTGTACAAGCTCAATGGCACGTTCCGAAGTTACCTTCATCGGATCTTCTCCGCGTGGAATAGAAATATATTGTTCGCCCCATTTCACGTAAGGACCAAACCGTCCGATGCCAATGATCATCTCCTTCTCCCGATAATTTCCAACGGTACGCGGGAGCTTGAACAATTCCATCGCGTCTTCGAACGTAATCGTTTCGAGACGCATGTCTTTACGAAGACTCGCAAATTTCTTATCCTCGTCATCGCTCTCCCCGATCTGAACAAGCGGACCGAACCGGCCGATGCGAACGAATACACGCTTTCCTGTAACCGGATCAATTCCCAGTTCACGTTCGCCGCTTGCACGCTCTGAAGTTTCTTCCGTCTTCTCTACATCCTTGTGAAAAGGGCGGTAGAACGACTCGAGCATTTTCTTCCAGTCGACTTTTCCTTCTGCGATGTCATCAAACTCTTCTTCAACGGATGCAGTGAAGTGATAGTCCATGATTTTCGGAAAATGCTGCTGGAGAAAATCTGTCACCACCATTCCGATATCGCTCGGGAACAATTTATTTTTTTCCGCACCTGTATTTTCAGTGCGTTTTTCTTCGTTGATTTTTCCGGCGATAAGAGTAAGCACATCGTAAATTCTTGGCTTGCCTTCGCGCTCTTCTTTTACCACGTAACCGCGATCCTGCACGGTAGAAATTGTTGGTGCGTACGTTGACGGACGACCGATTCCAAGTTCTTCAAGTTTCTTTACCAGTGCCGCTTCGGTGTAACGCGCCGGATGATGTGTGAAACGCTGCATTGCCGTTATTGAAACTGCGTTCAGCGATTGGCCGGTTTTCAAAGCAGGTAACATGGCATCTTTCTTCTCTTTGCCGTCTTCTGCATCTTCCTCTTCTTCATCCTGTGATTCCATGTA
>DATHKF010000036.1:0-8931 GCA_035489505.1 Bacteroidia bacterium
GTCACGAACCCGGTTCGGAATAAATTTTACCTGGATACTCAACTTTCTCACCCGTAAAAAACACAGTGACCCTGGTCGCAACTGACGCTGACACTGATAGTGACACTTAACTGGTAACTCCAATCACACCATTACCGCCACTCCCACTTCTCTCTTATCTTTGCGCGATATGTACGCTTCCCTCGCGTCACCAATTGATTTTTTGACCCTTCTCAAAAAACGTCTCGCAAGTCCTTTGCCGGGCGCTGCCGCGCAGGATAAAATGAGTTCCCGTGCGCGGTTACCGCTGGAAACTTATCTGCAGAAGCATCCCGATTACCGGACCAGTGCCGTGCTCATGCTCATGTATCCCCTGAATGAAATGGTACATACCATGATCATCGAGCGCCCGTCGTACGAAGGAATACACAGCGGCCAACTGGCCCTTCCCGGTGGAAAAATGGACCAGGGCGATTTGTCGCCAATGGATACTGCGATCCGCGAAACGTTTGAAGAAGTCGGTGTACGCGTTACGCGCGCGCAGCTGATTGGCGAATTGACACCCTTGTATATTCCGCCCAGCAATTTTCTCGTGCACCCGTTTGTGGCCTGGCTCGATGAACAGCCCGTGTTTGTTCCCGATGAACGCGAAGTGGAAGCCATTCTCGAAGTGCCGCTGAACACGTTTCTCAACCCGGAACTGAAAAGCCGGAGACGCATTGTCATTGGTACGAATATGTTTATCGAAGCGCCGTGCTACATGCTGGGTGACCAGGTACTCTGGGGCGCAACAGCCATGATGTTCAGCGAGCTTGAAGCGATTATCGAAGGGGAATAAAAAAGCCTCCCGGTTTCGCGGAAGGCTTTCTCAATAATTTTTTGAAGTGAAATTATTTCCTGTTCACCTGTTCGATCTTATTATCGAAGCAGAGGAAATACATTCCCTTATCGAATGACGATAAATCGATATCGCGGCCAAATCCTTTGAGCACAACATTGCCGTAGGCGTCGTACATCTCGTACATGGAATCGCCGGAAAGCGTAATTGTTTTGGAATCGTTCGATTGTGTAAACGTAAGCGCGGTGCTGTTTGCCGGTGTGTGTTTTACTTCCGGAGTGTATTTAACTTCCTTGCCGAAACCAACCTGTTTCACGCGGAATTTGTTTTCACCGGAGTGAGCAACAGTCTGGAAATTGTACGTGTGTTCTGCAGGAGTTCCGATGCCCTGAACTTCGCCAACATATACCCATTTGTTCCAGCGGAATTGTTCAACAATAAATGCGATGGAAGAAGTTTCTCCGGTAGTGGTCCAGGTAAGTAATCCGGCCGCTGAACAGGTAATTGATTTGGTGTCGAAAGTAGGACGTGGTTTCAATACTTCCGGGTTGAGCACTTTTGGTGCGCAGCCTTCTTTGTGGAAGATCTGGATGTTTACAGGATCGCCTTCCACCAGGTTGTACGCACGCAGGTCAATTTCAAAAGCCGATGAGTTGACTTCGTCGGTGCTTGTCTGGCCGTTAACGCGTACTTCATACGCACAAAAACCTACTCCGTTTCCACTGAAGGAATTTTGTACGTAGATGTTTTTGTTCTGGTATTTTCCTTCAATCACCAGCGTTCCGCTTTCTGCAAATGCAAAAGCAGGAAGAAGGAAGGAAAGGAGAAAAAGAATATTTTTCATTTTGGTCTACTTAGTCAATAAGGGGGAAGAAATCGGGTACTCTTTCTTAACGCGAATTTATACTTTTTATTCAGTCAAGTCAAGATAAAGAGGGTTAAATCTTCGCTTCGTCTACGAAATGTCAGGATTAGTCGATGAGCGGGCATTGCTCTGAAAATCAATGGTTTTTGGCATACTTCATGACAAAAAACAGCGAAACGACCACAGCAATGAGCGTAAGAAGTACTTTCCAGACGCCGGAATAGAATTTCCGGTTGGTCGTTTTGTCTTTCCGGTACGACCAGATCTGGGCTGCAACGAAAAGCACCACGAAGAAAATAATGAAGGCAATCTGGCCGGCGGAGAATTTCATGTTGAGGCCAAAGGTAATGCACGGCTGATGAAATCGTATTTTTGATTTATCATTTTTTTTGCCGCAGATTGCGCAGATATCGCAGGTCGAAGCGTGCTGGTTTTTTTTAAGCAATTTGAAAGAAGATTTAACGATTGAAAAAAACATGCAGCGCAAACTGATTCTTTTCTTCTTTCTGATTGTGCCCGCGCTCGGGTATGCGGGAAAACTCGAGAAGGGATTTGAAGCGTTGCGCGTGTACAATTATTTCCGCGCGCAGGAATTATTCATCCAGTGCGAAGACCGTCATCCTGCGGGAGCGCATTACGGACTCGCATTGATTTATTCGCGTACCGACAATCCGTTTCACAACATTCAGCGTGCGCATCACCAGGTGCTTTCGTCGCGGTGGGCGTATGCCACTTCATCGGTGAAAGAAAAAATCCGCCTGCAGAAACTGGGCGTGAACGATTCCTTGATTGTACTGCTCGAACACCGGATCGACACGGTTGCTTACCAGGAAACCAAACAGAAATCGTCAGTTGCAGCATGGAACATGTTCATTGACGAATATTGCGGATCCACGATGATTGCGCCGGCAATTATTTTGCGCAATGAACTTGCATTTGCCGAAGCAGGAAACGCAAATACCTGGGAAGCGTACAAATCATTTTATGAAACGTACCCGGATGCCGCGCAGGTTCCGGAGGCGCACGCTGCGTATGAACGAAGGTTGTACGAAACCGTTACCGCAGATTCTTCGCTGAACGCTTACGTGAGATTTGTGAATGAATTCCCGGTAAGTCCGTATACAGCAACAGCGGAAGACATGATCTACAAATTGTCGGTCACCGGTTTTTCCATTGGAGAATATCACCAGTTCATCAAAACGTATCCGGCAAACCGCAATGTTCCCGATGCGTGGAAAAGTTTGTACGCGCTCTACACGGCTGATGGAAGTTCAACAACCATCGCGCAGTTCTGGCTCACGTACCCGGAGTTTCCATTCCGAGAAACCATCAGCGAAGACCTGCGTTTATCGATGACCGTATTTTATCCCATCCGTGAAAACGGAAAATGGGGATTTGCCGACAGCACCGGAAAAATTTTAATTGCCTGTCAATACGAATGGGCCGATGTTTTCAGCGAAGGTGTTGCGGCTGTCGGGCTCAACGACAAATGTGGGTACATCAACAAGAACGGAAGCGTGGCGATTCCGTTTCAGTATGATGAAGGCGAACCGTTCAGTCGCGGAATTGCACAGGTCACGCTCAATGGAAAAACGGGACTGAGCAACAAAGCCGGAGATTTTATTGTGCCTGCGGTTTACGACGAGATTGGTTCATTTCACGAAGCGCGCGCCCAGGTTTCAAAAAAAGGCAGCCACGGATTCATCGACATGATGGGGTCGGAAGTGGTGCCGTGCAGGTATGAAGCCGTCGGCGATTTTTCAGAAGGCCTTGCCTACGTAAAAGACACATCAGGTTATGGCTTCGTTGACCGCGAAGGACGCGTGAGCATTCAGCCGCAGTACGATTGGGTGGAACCGTTTGAGAACGGATCAGCGCGCGTGAAGAAAAATGAATTGTACGGATTGATTTCTTACGAAGGAAAAATGCTTCTTCCGTGTGAGTACACGTACATCGCGGGATTCAGCGAAGGACTTGCGCTGGTGGTGAAGGATGGCATGTCGGGTTACGTGAAACGTAACGGAACCTGGGCCATTCCGGTGAGCAATGAATACAACCGCAGCAAGCTCGGCGACAATCCGTTTGTGAACGGAAGAACGCGTGTGATGCTGAAAGATAAATTCGGGATGATCGACACAACCGGAAAAATTGTTGTGCCACGCGAGTACGATGAGCTGGGATTATTCCGTGACGGATTATTTCCTGCGAAGAAAAAAGACAAATGGGGATTCATTGATGCGGCGATGAAATTGCGTGTTCCTTATACGTACGAATACGCGTGGCCGTACAGCGAGGGCGTGACGCGCGTGAAGAAAGATGGACTGATCGGTTATATCGATAGCAAGGGAAAAGAGATCGTACCGCCACAATTTGAAGAAGCAACGGATTGCGTGCACGGTTACATGAAAGTGAAAACGGAAGAGGGTTGGGGCCTGCTCGATGCAAAGGGAAATTCACTTGTTCCGTGCCGCTACGATCACATTGAATTTATTTCATCGTACGAACTGCGCCTGGAGCGTGATGAGAAGTTTGGGTATTACCATCTCATCCGCTGTGATTTTGTGTGGAAGGAAGAAGGATTGGAGTAGAGTCGCTGATACGCCTGGTCGGTTCAAAAGGAATCAATCGCCTGTCTTTTTTCTTTCTTCACGCGACTTGCGCAGCATATCCACATTTTCCCGGATACCCATCGCATCGATCACAAGTTCCCCGAGTTCTTTTGCGGTAAAATTCACGCGGGTTATTTTTGCTGTGTTTCCTGTGCGGGGACTGAAAGATGAGAATCCTGAGAACGTTTCAAAATCTTTGGTGATCAGAATTCCCTCATAGCTGAATGCGCCGCAGCTTCGACTAGTAAATCCCAGTCCCGGGCCACGGCTGTTTGCAGGTCCCTGGCGCACGAGAAAAACGCCACCGTTTTCGCCGATGTATCCCCATTCGGGACTGATCAGAATTTTATGATCAGTGTTTCGCGCGCCCATCAGACCGCTGACCGGGTCATAAAAAATTACCAGTCCGTTGCGGGAGCGGGGCGGACTCATATATCCCTGCGCCGTGTCGAATGGAATCAGCATTTTGCCTGTGGTATCGATCCATGTCCACGCATAATGATTTCTCTCCTGATCTACCCAATGCCAGACAGGTGCAATGCCATCCTGGAAATCCATTCCAAAAAATCCGCTATCGAGTGTAATGGCAACGCGTCCTTTGGTATCGAGGTAGACGCTGCGTTTTTCTTTTTGATCATAAACGCCAATGCGTTTATTCCCGTAAGACGCATGCAGGTTTACTCCGCCGGGCATTTGTTCGCCCAATGTGTAACGGGAAATATCATACAACGGATTTCCAGTGAGATCGATGAAGTAATCTCCCTTCAGGTACACCATCGCTATTCCGTCTTCTGTAAATGGATGTGCAGCGGAAAATGGTCCCGGAATAATTACCCTGCCGTCGGGAGCGCAGTAGGCATGGCGTTCTTCAGACAAGGGCAGAACATACGGCATCCACGACCGGGCACTGGGTTGCAGGGAGCCCTCACTCAGCCAGGGCAACGTTTTGCGCACTGTGTTTGTGAGTAATTCGCCCCGCATAGTAATGAAGCCTTGTACTTCGTTGTCGGCGGGTTGCATGTATCCGGACGCATCATTCACGTGTGCTACAAAGCTCACGAGACTATCATTGAACGGATACAAGTCGAGCTCGTACACTTCATAACATGTGCTGAAGTCGAGCAAAACTTTTCCTTCAGTATTGATCACGCGCGGTGCGGCCAATGGGTTATAGTTGTCGTCATCACGCGAGTACGGCAAGTGAACAACAGCCAGTCCGTTTACGAAGGTTTTTACAGTACCGTAAGCAGGAGTAACAACGATTTTTCCTTTGAGATCGGCGTATCCCCAAAGCCCGCTAATCTTATCCTGGACTGGGAGTAAATCATTACCGCATTGGCCCACGTCGGCATACTCAGAAGATTTGAAAAGCACTTTTCCATCGCGGTTAAAAAGCGATAACGAACCCTCGCCGAACGCCTGAAAATATCCGGCTGGGTCGATCCGTATGCTTTGATACCGGAGCGGAACAATTTGCTTTCCTGTATTGTCGATTACTCCTACGAGATTCCCTTTTCCGACGACGCTGTAGGATTGTGCAGCGAGGAACACAGGAAAAAGTACAAGCAGCGTGAAGATGAATTGTCGTGTTGGTTTCACTGTATTTGTGGGAATTAAAATTAAGCTGGCGGTTGTAACCAATGAAACGCTACTTCACCTTGATCTTCTGCCCGATCTGCAATGTAGAAGTAGCCTTGATCTTGTTCAGCGAGCAGAGCTTTGCAACAGTGGTATTGTACTTCACCGCAATCTGTGAAAGTGTATCACCTTTTTTGACGGTATGGTACGATGCGCTCTTAGGTGCGGTTTTCGCCGGTGTTGTTTTGGCTGGAGTTGTCTTCACTGGTTTAATTTCAGCTTTGACGGGCTTCGGATCTTTTGGCGCAGCAGGATCTGGCGGATCGTTTACCGGTGGAGGAGGTGTGTTTCCATCAGCTGGCAATGGATCAGGAACTGCGTCCATTTTTGCTTTCGCATCAGCAGTTGCAAATTCAGTACCGCCCGGAGTGTAATACGTATACCAGGTTTTCTTCTTCTTGCGCGAGTAGTGTTTTACTTTGTGCGTGTCGGAAAGATATTTGAAGTTCGATTTTGAGAGGTAATACGTATCACCGCGCAGGCATTTTTTGTTGAAGTCAATGATCATGTTCGGATCGAACGGCTGACCACGGAAACGGGTTTCGAAATGCAAATGCGAGCCGTGTGAGTGACCCGTGTTTCCACCGAGGCCAAGAACATCGCCGGCAGAAACTTCCTGTCCGGGCTTCACGTGAATTTTTGAAAGGTGAGCGTAATACGTTTCAATTCCGTTCGGGTGACGAACAACAACTACGTTGCCATACGTTTTGCTGTACTGCGCGATACGAACTTTTCCGTCGAAACATGTTTTTACAGAATCACCGGTTTCGAGATTGATATCGACACCGAGGTGATACCGGTATTTCCGGAAACCAAAACTGGACGTTGGATTACCAGCGAACGGGTGAACATATTTTCCATGGATGGAATCACTCAGCACGATGAGTATTGAATCATTGAAATTCAGCACGTCGAATTTTTCGCAGTGCACGGCCGTGGTATCGAAGTCGTTGTAAAATTCACTCGCGAAAATATCTTCGGTCTCGTCAACCGCGCTGTCACCAATAAGCGCAGCCGCTTTAGGTTTCAACGGATCGGTATCGTTTGTGTCGAGGATCGCAACAATTTTCTCCGCAGCAGGATCTGCTGTATCGGGAACTATTGCTAAGGAAGGGTCCGCGGTATCGCGCTCAGTTTTATGAGCAGTAACTAAACTTACTGGAGGATCGCCTGCAGATGCGCTTGCATCAAGGCTTAACCCGATTAAAATCAGGGCGGGCAGAATGATATGTCTGATCAGCTTCAAATCTTCGGCAACTATTACTACTGTCCATGTTCTTTTAAAGTCGCGCTAAAATAACTACTTATTTTAAAAAGGCAAATTTTATAAGTCAACACATGTGTCTTGAAAACAATCAATTACAAAGGTGTTGATAGCGGCAGCCCCCTGTTCATACGGCTTCCAGCAGATTTGGTTTTATTTATTGACAAAAAAAGACCTGCCAGGATTTCTTTCCAGACAGGCTTTTTTAACATTTGACACCCTTTGGGGGGCAATTTTCAGACAGTTTGGACACCCTTTGGGGGACTTTTTGATCAAGCGCATCAAAAAACGCCGACCGGATTATTTTGCTGATAGATTTTTAAAACGGCTTGAGATTTCCGGTAATCTGGCCAGACACCCTTTGGGGGGCATTTCGAAATAATTACAGATTGGCCCAAAAAGAAGCCTGTCCGGATTCTTTCGCGGACAGGCTTCCTGGTGTTTTTGAGATCCTTCGGGATCAGCTCCGACACCCTTTGGGGGGTATTATTCGATAACCACCGATTGACTCAGCGTTTCAACACCAATCAGCTGGATCAAATAACTTCCAGCGGGTAATGTCTTTAAATCCAGCATGATAGCATTGTTTCCTTCGCTTACCCCCGTTTTCTGGGTGTACACCACGCGTCCGGTTACATCCGTAATGTTGATCGTAATGTCCTCGTTTTGAGTGGTTTTGTAGGTCAATGTGAACTGACCGTTGTTCGGGTTCGGGGAAACCATCATGCCCACGGCAGCATAGGAATTCTCCAAAACGCCGATAGTGGTTGCATTGCACGGAACAGTTGGCCCGTTGATCTTCGACATGTCGTTGAAATCGATGTAACACGCGTATTGCATGCTGTCGATAAACGGGTTGCGATTACCCTGCAGTGAATCAAGAAAATCGTTCTTGGCAATTTCACGTGCATCCGGAGGATCCTGGTAATTCCAGGTCTTGAGCAGGTTCTGGTCCTGTCCGTACATGATGCTTGCGCTGATCGGGTTTGGCAATGCCCAGCTTTGTGAAGCCGTGTTGTAGCAGGTAGCCATGTAGAACATCGAACGGGCTGCATCACCTTTCTGATCATCGCGCGGCTCGAATACGGTTCTTCCGTTTACATCCTGGCCGTATTTACATCCGAGGTAGGTGTACGTTGCCGTTACTACTTCACCCAGCGGGTAATTGCTGCGCACAGCGTTTGCATCGTTCTGGTTGGTCGGATAGAGGTTGAAATAATCGCTGTACTCCTCACCGGATTGTGAAGGATACGTTGGCATCCAGCTGTGACAGAACGTGTGTTCGCGACTGAAAACTGTCCACGCCCACGGTTCCGTGTAAATGTATTGTTCGCCGGAATACACGCAGGTCACAACGCGCTGCCCGCCGGTGGTGTCGCGTGCCCAGAATAAGGAAACCATGTATGGACCGTAGTTGCTGTAGAATTTATCCGTGTGCGGATTGGTCAACGCGGTGAGATCGGCTACGAATGTGGCTGCAGAAGTATTGATACCGTTGTAATAATTCCCTGGCTGCATCGATGCCGCAGACATTACAGTTCCGGTGAGCGAAGTAGCAGTGAGGTAATTCCTGAATGCACCCGGACCGTTGAATGGAAACACTGCGAAGAAATAATCCTGCGATGCGCCCACGTAATTGGCCCAGAACGTTGAGCCGGAGCCAATGTATGCCACTTTGCTGTTGCCAACCATATCGCCCTGCATGTAAACCTGTCCGTCAACAGGGACATCCGTTACG
>DATHKF010000037.1:0-3852 GCA_035489505.1 Bacteroidia bacterium
AAAACAGATTATCACAGATTTCTTGTTCAGTGATGTTTCCACATCCCGTAACTCTGTGTCCACGCTTTCGTCTTGTAGCGGTACCAGAAATGCAGTGCCATTGCGAGAACAAAGAATATGATCAAACTGATCCAGAGCCAATCACTTCCCCAAAAGAAATACAGCGCACTTCCGATCACGGCGTACTTCACGATCCTGAACCAAATGGGCTGTGACTTTTTCGAAAAAGCCACTTCAAATTCGCGTTTGACTGTTTTCGATATCATGCTGTTTGCCGTTGGTCTTTCAAGGCTTCCTCAATGTTCTTATCCGGGATCACCCACCATATCGCAATACCCACGATGACGCAAGCCGAAACAATAGGAAGAAAAAATGCGCAGGAAATTGACACGATGTAACCAACCAATGAGACAATTCCCTTTTTTCTCTGCTTCTGCAACGCAATGATGAGTTTGGTTGTGTGCGTGTAATGTTTCATGATGCACATCTGGAGAAAGTAATATGAAACGGCGCAAAGCAAAAGACTCACTCCGTATATCGCCACAGGAACATTATCGAAATGGTTTTCGCCCATCCACCCGGTACTGAACGGAATGAGGGAAAGACAAAACAGCAACCCCATGTTGGCCCACATGATTCCGCTCGTCACATGATGCACCGTATGCAACAGGTGATGATGATTTCCCCAATAGATTGCAACGAAAATAAAACTGATGAGATAGCTGAGAAAAACCGGTGCAAGTTTACTCAACGCAGCAAACGTTGCTTCATGCGGAATTTTCAATTCAAGAACCATGATGGTGATGATGATTGCAATTACTCCATCACTGAATGCTTCTAAACGGGTTTTGGTCATGAGCCTGTTTTATTTTTTCAATTTGAGAATTTCAGGGTCCGAATGCAAGCACAAAATTTTCACTCCTCCATCAACCAAGGTATAATGAGCAGGAACATCAATATCAACCGCGTGAATCGATTCTCCGGAAAATGATAAAGACTG
Organism: Bacteroidia bacterium; assembly: GCA_035489505.1. Classification (GTDB taxonomy): domain Bacteria; phylum Bacteroidota; class Bacteroidia; order Palsa-965; family Palsa-965. The sequence goes on from DATHKF010000037.1 coordinate 1,001, forward strand.
TGCCTGGTATTCTGTAATAATCACAACCGCACCAGGAAATTGCTCAAAACTGAAAAACTCATCGCACTTTTCACGTCGCACCACCGTCAGACTGCCCAAATCAATCACACCCCAGAAATAACGGGCTCCGAAAAACAGCATGTTGGTTGCAGAAATTGTCAGGGTCTGGACTCCAGGATCAATGGACCGCATGCTGAACCAATCAATACGTATGCTCGTACCGGCCCCTCTCGCATCTGCAACCCTGATCATCGTTGTTCGGTCGCAGGAGCGGCCATCCTGCTCAAAATCTGCAATGCAGAGGTCGGGTAACTCGCCTGAAGCGTCACCGAATTCTCCTTCTTCAACAGTTAATGTGTAACGGGTGTGTGCCATGCGTTCAATTACATTACCATTTTACATGAACCGGTTTCTCCATCCACGGATAACGGATCACAGAAAACGAAAAAGGAGATTCGTTGATCAGAACATCGATTGAACGTTTCTCCACGGTCAGTTCCCACTGATCTTCCTGTTCACCAAGTACACCGGTTCTCTGAAGCCACGTTTCCCTGAGTGCAGTCAGGGAAGGATTGTTGCTTGCCGGCCAATGATTGATCACCGATTTCAACATGCCTTCAATCAGTTTTTTCTGTTCGTCGGAAGTAACAATTCTATGCGGAACCGGTTGCGACGCGGGCAAACCGCAAAGCACATTGTTCAGCGGCAACGACGCTTCTGTAATGGTGTCTGAGCCCGTTACAACAAACTGGAGATAGTGAACGGCCTGCATCTGCGCGGTTGTTGTACGAAACTCATTGTCCTTTAAAAGTTTCAGGCGGTCAAAAAGTGCTGGCAGGTAATTGTTGATCAGTGCGATTCCTGAATTAGTAACTGGATTGGATGTGATTTGCTTCACTGTTTGGTTTTAGTATGTGTGGCCGTTGCACCAGTCGGTATTCCGGGTATTTGCAAAGATGATTCAATAGTCATTTCCGTTGATGAACAGTTTCCGGAAGTAAATGCAGTCGACAGCGTCCTTACCTTTTTTCGCCGGTGTCCAGTCTGCCTCTGTTCCCTGGATTATTTCTGCGATGTTTGTCCAGCTTGCCATGCGTGAATTACCAAGCGTTTTAAAATCCTTGATCTTACCGTCGCAGGTCACGGTAAACTGGTAATTCAGGTTGAACACCTGGCTCTTCGCGCTGTCTGCCAATACGAGTTTACTTTTGATCAGCGCATCCAGTTTTTTATCGCCGTCCTTGTATTCCGGAACGCCTTTGATTTTTGTGTACGCATCAAACCGCGAATCATTTTCGGTTTGGTCTTTATTGGCATAAACGGTTCCATCACCGCATTCGCCTTCGTTTCGAAAACCCAATGTGAGGATAACGGCAAGGCCGGTCAGAAATAATCCCAGGTTTTTCATCATAACATCTGTGTTGGTATTAAGCCGTTCAAGTTAAGAAAAATCGACAAGTCCGTCGGCGTGAACTGCCGCACCAGGAGACAGTACCACCTGGCTCCTGTTTTATTTGTCATCTACAATCAAGGTTCTTGTTACCGGGGTTTTATGCGTTTCGTAGCCGTACTTCGTGAAAAGAGAATGTCCCGTATTTGTAATGTATTCCATTTTCAATACCCTGTTTTCTCCATCGTAAGTATACAACCTCCGGTAAAACAAGTTGCCGGTTTCTTTATCGATGGCCTGTTCATCGACCAGGTTACTACGGGAATCATATTTCTGCGTTCCGAGTGTACCAGAATTTTCCCCGATAGAAAAGAAAGTACTGTTTGTCTTCACACTGTCCCTGAAGTATTCTGTCCTGATCCTGGGTGTATTTTGTCCATTGGTCCAGGTATCCTGAACAATCACCCTTCCCAGGCTGTCATACGTGTAAACTTCACTTACAACTGCTCCGTTTTCACGGGAGGCTTTCTGTTCCCGGAGCCATCCCCGGTCATTATACATGAAAGTTTCCGTTGCTTTTTGTCCCCACGATTTCCGCTCTTCATATTCGCGACTGAAACCGTTGGAAACCTTTATATTCTTGCGGAATGTAAAACCAATCTTCGAAGACAATCTTCCCTCCCGATCATAGATCCAGAAAGTCTTATACAGCACCACCTCTGATTGATTTTCCAACCTGTACTCTTCCTCAATCCGACCATTTCTGAAGACGTAAACAATGTGTTCTTCAATGGCACCTCCTGGTGAATAACGGATGTGTTCGACATGTCGGTTCTCCGCATCGTAACCATCGCGTTCAGCGAGATATTTCGCATTGTCCCTGAGATAATCTTCTTTATATGTATTGCGGTCTTTACTTGTTATATACGTAACCGTAACAACAGTATCTACAGGTAATTCACCAATACTCACGGGAGTATTTTTTTCGGCATGTTTCCCTGTTTTGCAACAGAAAAAAATGATGGTTAGAAGAAAAATAGTTAAAATGTATTTTCTGTTCGTCAAAACTATGTGTTTATCCCGGTGTTCCGGTATTGAATACTTTTTAAAGCAAATTCATTCTCCACGATAATTTCAGATTATTTTCATGCTATTCATTCTGTTTCTTTTCATCGGTTTTCTTTTCATCGGTCCTTCTCCTAAACCATGAACGGACACCATTGAGGCGGATCGACAACGCGATGCAGGCTGAAAAATCATGTCGGCCTGCGGTAAATTGCTTTGCTCCCGCAATGGGAATATCGTACCCGTAGGAAACTTTCAGGCTGACTCCCACAGCTGATCCGTAAAACGGATTGAACCAAAGTCCGATCCCAGGTTTCAGGTTCAGCCCCGGCTTGTTGTTGCATTGAAAAAACTGCGGGGAAATTTCCCAGTACGGAATCAGTTCGTGACTGAAGTA
>DATHKF010000038.1:0-2793 GCA_035489505.1 Bacteroidia bacterium
TTACGCGCATCTGCACCAGGGCAAGCGCTGATCACCACGATCGGGCTGCGCTCAACGTATGCACCGGCAATTGCGTTCAATGCACTGAACGTACTCACGCCAAACTGCAACGACACGGCTCCGAGTCCACGCGTGCGTCCATAAGCATCTGCTGCGTATGTGGCATCCAGTTCATTGATTGCGGCAATGGTGTTGACACCGGGAAAATCTTCCAGTGTTTGCGTGAAATGCTTCACGTAGTCGCCGGGAATCTGGAAGACATCGGTTACATTCAACTGCTTCAACCGGGTGAGCAGGTAATCAGCAACCGTAAACGGCGCTTTTTGTGTTCTTACTTCTCTGAGCATAATCTGGGGTTATAATTTATCGTTTACGTGGAAGCTGAATGGTGGAGCAGTCGGAAGCGGAACAGGTATGATGTCATACGTATTCCTGGTAGAACAATACACGTGGTGGGTAATTTCCCCATTGACTCTGCAGCCATAATAAACAGTCAATTAATCAGCAGCTTCCGGGGGGAATTCAGAAGAGTTCGAAAAGTAGGCCAAAAAAACGTGTGACGCAACAGTGATGCGGTTCAGTTTGAAATCATTTATCCAATGTTGCTGGAATGGAAAACGGTTGAAACCGTTTGGGAAGACTACTGTATTCATTGCGATTGATTATATCCAACCGCTTAAGCAGTTTTTAATCAGCTTCTGGTAGTCAAAATGAATCACACAGATCCACGTACTTTTTTCGTACGCAAAAACGAACGCTTCACTGGAATTAATAAAACTTAAATTATTTCTTGAAGGTGTATGAAGTAGTTAACCCTTTCAGCATTAAACTTACTTGGTGTACGTACTCACACACGACTCAGAATTCACACCATCTGTCCACGTGTATTGAATTTATCGCCATGTCCCTATGGCAGACTCCTGAAATCAAGTTCCGGCAGGTTGCATACTTTGCACAAATCGCATTTGCTGTACGTAATCCAATGATCGCGTTCGTTGAAGGGATACTTGTTCACGTACGGCCGCAATTTGATTTTCTGTTTGATCCACAAATTGGTCAGCGATGGATTGCCTATGTAATACCGCAGCATCCGAAATGCATGATCCTTGAAATCCTCACGGAACATCGGGAAGCGCGAAATGAGACGCATGCAAACGATATCCAGGTTTTTCTCCAGTGAAAGTTCATCGTACACCTGCACGTCGGCACCGTAGCCAATCGACAATAAATCCCCGCCCCACTCCTTTTCAAGATTCAGGGCAAGTAATCCAGCCTGCGTTCGAATGAGCAAACGATCGTCGGTCCGTGGATGATCACTTCGGTTCACCAACAGTTTTCCGCCTTCTGAACGCACATTGAAATACCGGTTTTCCCTGACATCACTGAACTCAATGCTGAAGATGGCATCACTCACCACATCTTTTGCATAGAGGACTTTGTTCCGGTTGAGCCAGTGCGTCAGTTTGGTTTCAAGGACGTCCAGTTCTTCTTCGTTTCTCCACGCGATCCGGTTTGCCCGCACAATTTCTTCTTTGAATATTTCATCAATGTTCATGTATAGTTCATGATCGCTGCTGAAACGGGTACCGGGTATACTGCGAAACGTTTTTTCTTCGAAATAATCTCCGGGATACATGATCGGAAATTCAATGGGTGAATCATTTTCAAAATGCTCTTTGTAGTACGAGTCAATGATCTGTCTTGAAAACTTCACATCATTGATCCAGCGGTTTTCGTCCCTGAGCAAAACAAATCCCGGGGCGAAAGGAACAGCGATATCCGGTTGCAGGAATCTGGTGAACTTACAGAAATTGTCAGCGAAATATTGTTCGCGGATCCGGGCGACTTCCTCGTCGTCCTTGTTTTTATAATGGACTTTGTTGGGAAAATACCCTGCCCCACTCCATCCCGAGAGCAGGAAATCAATCTTCGGCCACCTGTCTTTTATTTTCTCCAGCAGGAATTGCGAAGCCGTTTCGTGATTCGAATTCAACGCATCATTGACATTGACAATCACGTATCCTTCGCATTCAACCACAACAACGCTCTCGAGTGAATAACCGAGATACGTGATGCGTATACCATCGACAGTGTACGTTTTAAAACTTACAGCTTCTGTAATTTTTTTGTACTGGAGATGTTTGAAATATCCCACGATACCTTTCCGCCATTGAAACGGGAAAAACACATGCGCTTTTTTAGTGATGCGCTTCAGCGATTCGCGGTGCATGTGATCTTCATGGCCGTGCGAGATCAAAACCAGGTCTGCCTGTTCCACCAATGAAATATCGACAGGCTTAGGAAATAAATGCCATTGATCATTGTACGCCGAACCGGTAATCCACGGATCGAAGACAATTTTTTTCTGCCCCGTTTCGATAACGAAACAGGAATGCGCGATATACTCTATTCGCATGGAGCGTGCCGATGATGTGCTTCTGCAACAACGGAAAGTTGCGGACATTATTGCGTCACATTTTTTATTGAATAACCACGGAGGCACAGCGACACAGCGAGGAACCTAAAATCTAAGCTATTCGGCAGGGCGGTCGTAAACAAACACTTCGTGTTTGCCCGGACAGAAGCAAAGCGACTGTTTTCTATTCGCTCCGAAGGAATCCTTCGGACCGTGCTGTAAGAAATAAGCAGGAAACATTTATTCTTGCGCCGTGACGGAGCCTGTCCTGAAGTAGGAAGGATGCCTCTGTGGTTGTTTTATCTCCATCAACAAGTCATGATTGCTATTGCTTATTCTAATGGAATATATGTGCTGAAAAAATCAGAATAACGGGG
>DATHKF010000039.1:0-9094 GCA_035489505.1 Bacteroidia bacterium
GTTAATATATCCAGGCCGGCTTCAGTCTGGAACGACGTGAATGCCACCTGCACGAACTGTCCGGCCACCGTAGGGCAGAATGTAATTACACCGTTTTCTCCGTTTCCGTAATTACCACCGGAGTTGCCGGAATCGTAATAACTTCCTCCGCATGCGGAATAGTTCGTGGTTCCGGTTGGAGGCTGAACATAACATCCGACACCGGTTGTGAACGAACGTACCTGGCCGGAACAACCAACTGCATCACCTGCACCATTGGTAGGTACAACATACCAGTAATACGTTGTGCTAGGCAGAAGTGCGCCAGTATTGTAGGTGAGCACGTTGCCAATGTTTGTACCGTTTACAATGTTGGTAGGTAGATTGTTTGTTCCGAAATACATTCTGTACCCGGTTGGTGCACCACCGCCAACAGGTGTAGTCCATGTTAATGAAGTTCCGGAATTACAAACATTGGTTGCACCATTTGCCGGTGAACTGGGTGCTGCACAGTTTGGAGGCGTTGGTGCCGTATGGCGGTACGCGAGGGTGCCCATGTTGTTCTGGTTCCCGCAGAAGTAGAGGCTCGAAAGAATCCGGTATGTACCGGTTGTTGGCGCAACCCAGGAGACATAAGATTGCACCCCGCAATAGTCATCACTGTAAGCGCCTGCGTATACACCGGTATTGTCCAGCATGGTCAATTGGGTATCGAAAGCTGATGCCCCTCCGCCGCTTGCAGCGCAATACGAGAATTCATACGTCCAGCCTGCTGTGGTATTGAACGTAAAATATTTCCCACCGTCTGCATTGTTCTGGGTCTGCCAGGCTGCAGTGGTCACCAGGTTTCCCTCTAAGGTGCCACCTGTGCATTGTGCCGAAATCACTGCGGGGGTTGCGAGTGATAATGCAATCAGGATCTGAGTGTATATTCTTTTCATAAATAGGAAGTAATTCGGATTGAAAAAATTATTCTGTTTCCTGGTTTGTACCGCCTTCAGGGGTCATTCCACATTCTGCACAAACCTGCGCAATGGTTCCTTCTTTGATCTGGTAGGTGAAGGAAAGAGTCGTCAGTTTATCGAGAAAACTGTTATCGGGATGTTCTTCGCGGTTGATGAGGTACATCACCACTTTCAATTTTGGACAATACCCTTTGTACATCATACCGCCACCGCTTTCAATCGCTGTGCGGACCTGGTCAAGGTTTTTTTCGTTCAATTCATTGACCTGCAGAATAAATTCCTTGTACGGCGATGCTACAATGGCAGAACTGCTGTGCTTTGCAAAAAAACGGGCATCGGTATTTTGTAATTCACTTGCGCGAAACGAAAAAGTAAACAGAAGTCCACCTGTTAAGAACAGACTCAGACATACTTTCGGAAGTAATTTTTTCATGATTTTTCGGGTATTTGCTACAGCAAGATGAGGCTAAAACCATAGAAAATCAAACAATTACGTAATAAAATAGTAACACTTCGCGTCGTGTGTTAACACGCGGTGTTAGTCTATTTCACGCGTGCATTCGTCGAAGGACTGAACGACCATGATTTATTGAATGGTAGGATTTTATCTCCAGAATGTCTCCAGAATGTCACAAAAAAACTCCGGCCTTGCGGACCGGAGCTCAGTAGTTTCCGAAACTGATTTTTATTTATTCTTCTTCAATGCGAAGATCAATGACTTCTACACCGGGATGAGCAGCTTTATCATACCTGAACGTTGCATCGGTGTAAACAACATTCGGAGTAAAAGTTTTCACGAGGTAAGTCGTTTTTGAACCATCCTTGTTCATCTGCGTAATACTCATGATTTGCTTTTTTGCTTTATCGATTTTCAGTTTGATCTTATGATAATTCTTCTTGTCCGGTTGTTCCGGGATAAGATCAATGTACTGAACAACAACTCCGCCTTCGGTCTTCTCTTCGATGAACGTATACTTGAAACCTTTTTCATGAATGGTAAAGATCTCGGTTGGAGAAATCTGGTTTTCGTTTTTCTTCTTCGCCGGATCCGGGGCATCGTCTATGGTTGTTTCTTTCTGCTTTTCATTGTATACCCACAGCGTCTTCCCGTCGTTGTAATATTCCTCTTTGGTAACTACATTCTTCGCGTCTTTGTTTTCAAGCGTGATCTTGTACATGTTCCCTTTCAGGATCACTGTACCATTTTTCACGTCTTTGGTTTTATCAGGCGCAGGCTTCTCCATGGTAATTGAAAAAGTAGCCGTGATCGACTGGTATGCTTTCGCAGTGGCGCTTACACCATCGAGAATAGCTTTGGCTTTGGGATCGTAGCCCGGACCTGTTTTTGCCGGTGTCTGTGCCAGTAAAACAACAGGTAAAGCAAACAGTGCAACTGTGGCAAAACCGGCGAAAAGAGAATGCGTTTTCATCGTAATGATCTTGTGTTTACAAGGAGTTTTCAAAAAGCGTTCCAAAAATACGAAGCGAAATGCTGTCGTACGGGTTTGTTAACAATTTTTGGTCGGAAGGGGCTGATAAACAGATTATTCCTTAAAACGGAGTTTCTTTTTTTGAACCGGAAGAAAGTTTCTCCTCGAGGCTCATCGAATCTTTGATAAGCACTTCCCGGGCTTTGCTTCCTTCAAACGGGCCAATGATCCCCGCCGCTTCGAGCTGATCGACGATACGACCGGCGCGATTGTAGCCCAGTTTGAGTTTCCGTTGCAGCAATGATGCCGAACCTTGCTGGTGCTGAACAATAATGCGTGCGGCGTCTTCGAACAATGAATCGCGGTCGCTGTCGTCCATCTCCTGGCGGCTTTCAGAAGCTTCGTCAATAAATTCAGGCAGGAGATAGGCACTTGGATATGCACGCTGCGATCCGATGAAGTCTGTGATGCGTTCTACCTCCGGCGTGTCTACGAATGCGCACTGCAGGCGGATGAGGTCGTTGCCGGTGGAGTAGAGCATATCGCCACGGCCGATCAATTGTTCTGCGCCGCCGGAATCGAGAATGGTGCGCGAATCAATTTTCGACGTTACGCGGAATGCAATACGTGAAGGGAAGTTCGCTTTGATGGTACCCGTGATGATATTCACAGACGGACGCTGCGTGGCAATGATGAGGTGAATACCAATGGCGCGCGCGAGCTGTGCGAGACGGGCAATCGGCGCTTCAACCTCTTTGCCGGCAGTCATGATCAGGTCGGCGAACTCATCCACAACGAGCACGATGTACGGAAGGAAACGATGTCCGTTCTCGGGATTCAGTTTGCGGCTGATGAACTTCGTGTTGTACTCTTTGATGTTACGCACCTGCGCATCTTTCAGGAGATCGTAACGCGTATCCATTTCTGTGCACAGCGAACTCAGCGTATGCACCACTTTCTTTGTATCGGTAATGATCGCTTCGGCAGAATCAGGAAGCTTGGCGAGGAAGTGCCGTTCGATTTTGTTGAACAAAGTCAACTCCACTTTCTTCGGGTCTACGAGTACAAACTTGATCTGCGATGGATGCTTCTTGTACAACAGCGAAACAAGAATGGCATTGAGTCCGACTGATTTTCCCTGTCCTGTTGCCCCGGCCATCAACAAGTGTGGCATCCGTGCGAGGTCGGCGATGAAAATTTCGTTGCTGATTGTTTTACCCAGCGCAACCGGTAAATCCATTGGCGACTTCTGGAATTTTTCTGAAGCGATCAATGAGCGCATCGGAACCATTTCCGGATTTTGGTTAGGAACTTCAATACCAATTGTTCCTTTCCCGGGAATCGGTGCAATGATACGAATGCCGAGTGCCGACAAGCTCAAAGCAATATCGTCTTCGAGATTTTTAATTTTCGAGATACGTACTCCGGCCGCAGGAATAATTTCGTAAAGCGTTACCGTAGGCCCGATGGTTGCTTTGATCTTATCGATCGCAATTCCATAATTGCCCAGTGTTTCTACAATGCGGTTCTTGTTGAGGTTGAGCTCTTCGGCATTGACACCGGGTTCGCCGGATGCAGAATAGGTTTCCAGCAATTCGATGGACGGAAACTGGTAACCGGAGAGATCGAGTGTCGGATCGTACTCGCCGAATTCTTTCACGAGTTCGTTCGACTTCGCGTCGATCTCGTCTTCATTCAGGATGACCTCTTCTTTTTTCTCGATGGTAAACTGTACGCCATCATCGGCCGGCATTTCTACTGGCTCAACAGGAACTACCGGTAATTCTGCAACGGGTTCTGCGATGGTAATCTCTTCCGGTTCTTCTTCGGGTTCTTCTTCCTCTTCGGGCTCTTCTTCCAGTGAAAGCTCTACCAGCTCGTTGACTGGTTCTTCCACGCCTTCGGTGTCTTCTTCGATATCGAGTAAGGTATTGCGCGAAAGAACTTCGGGAACGGGTTCTTCTTCAGCAGCAACATCATCGGCTGGTGCTTTTTTGAAAAAGTTGAAATTGATATTGAAAACAACAACGAGAAAACTCACTGCGATGAAGAACAGGAACAGCCCGGTGCCGATTGCGCCGAACACGCCGTTTAGCCACGAGCTTAGTTCAAATCCGAATACACCACCGGGGTAAAACCAGTTGTTGCGGAAGGCATATCCGAACAAAACCGATCCGAAAACGAGGAAGAACAAACCCATCCGGAATACTTTGCCCATTGGCAGCAAGTGATAGCCGGTCATCAGCCGCAAACCTGCGATGAGGGAAAGCAACGGGAACCAAAACGAAGTAACTCCGAACCAGCTGTGAATGAAAACGTGGGAAATAAGGGCGCCAAACTTTCCGAGCATATTGTCTACGCGGGTTTCCCCGAACAGCAATTCGCCTGCCGGTCCCATCACTTTGTCCTGGTCGCTTTGCCAGGTGAAAAAGTATGAAATGAATGCAACCGCGAGGTAAGGGGTAACAATGAACACGAGGAATGTGCCCACAACCTTGTGCAGTTTTTCATCTGTACGGATGCGGTGGAGGAATCCGTTCCCGGTTTTCTTTGGTGCGTCTTCTGTTTTGTCTTCGAGGGGCGTGACATTGCGGGGCTTGTTCTTTTTCGGAACAGGCTCTTCAATGGGCTCTTCTTTTTTCTTTGCAGCGTCGCGTACTTTCTCCCGGACAGTTTTTTCCTGGGCAGGCTCTTTTTTCAAAGGCTGGTCTTTAATCTCGTTACGGATCCGGTTAACTTTCTTTTCCGGTTCTTTTTCTGCCATCAGGATATAGCTACACTAACCTAACAAAGGTATGGGGCGGGTTATTGTGCGATTGGTAGGGGGATTAATGTTTTTAACGATGGCGTGTTGATACGCGAGCGGTAAGACCTCAAAGGTTTTACTGAGAATCACGTGAATCAACCATAAAACCTTTGAGGTCTTACCGTTAAAAGAACCCCGACATCATCTTCTCCAACTCCTCATTAGGCTTGGATTTGTATTCCGCCGGAATCTCGAATACGGAATCATCGATTTGCGCTTCGGAAACGCTGGTTGCGGTAAAGTGAAGTTCAAGACCAAATTTGCGGAGGTTGTAATCCATCAGTACGCCGTCGATCTTGTAATAGGCGTTGCTCCAGTTTGGATTGGATACCTGGATTTCCTTCGTAAACCAGACTTCAACCGACGGTGAATTGTCTTTGAACTTCAGGACTGCTTTTTCGCAATCGTAACCGGCTATGTTTTTTTTATCGCCCGGATAACTCACCTCGTAATCCGGTAAATAGTAGTTGTTCTTTTCAACTTCGGGCATTTCCATTACGCTGGAAAATTTTCCAAGGAAGCTGACGAGGCTGATAAATTGTTTTTTGTTGGGATCGGAGATAAAATCCATGCGCATGGCGCCCATTCCGGCTTCGAGGCTTGCCGCCCACATTCCGTCTTTGAATTTCACCTCCATGTTATCGGGAGCCCACATGGCCATCGACTCCTTCGCGTTCACAGGTTCGGCCTTGTATTCGATGATTCCCTCTTTCAGCTTTTTGGTGAAAATCCCATCAGAGCAAGCATGCAGAAAAATCGCAGAAGCACAAACCAACAATGTACGAGACACAACTCTTTTCATAACCTCCCACGGGGGTGCCGGCGATTAATGATTAACTGTTTTCGGTAAACCGGGGAAAGATAAAGATAAAATTCAATTAGTTAATATGCCGGTGCTAATATGCTAATATGCCGATGTCCGGATATGCTAATGCCTCTGACACACGGCCTTTGCCTCAGCCCTTTCGTCGGACATTATCTGCAAACCGCAGTAACAGACATCCTTAATAGCCGAGTGTTTTCAACATGGATTTGTAACTCTGCTCTTTCGCAAAAAGCCGCGTGGTGATTTCTCCTTCTTCATTGCGGTCGATGAGCACATGTTTGGGGGCCGGAACAAGACAGTGCTGTATTCCGCCATATCCTCCGAGCGATTCCTGGTAAGCGCCCGTGTGAAAAAAGCCGATGTACAAAGGTTCTTTTTCATTGGGACCTACACGCGGAAGGTAAACGTTGTTGGCATGCGCTTCCGTGTTGTAATAATCCATGCTGTCGCAGGTCATTCCACCGAGGTTGATCGGTTGGTATTCTTTGTCCCAATGGTTGATGGCCAGCAAAATAAACCGCTGGTTGATTCCCCAGGTATCGGGAAGCGTGGTGATGAATGACGAGTCGATCATGTACCACAACTCGCGGTCGTTCTGCAGTTTCATGTCAACCACGGAATACAATGCCGCGCCGCTTTCTGAAACAGTGAACGATCCGAACTCGGTGAAAATATTGGGCTCTGCGATGTCATGGTTTTCACAGAAGTTTTTGATCTGCGAAATGATTTCCTCGATCATGTATTCGTAATCGTATTCGAAACCAAGCGACGTTTTGATCGGCATACCACCACCGATATTCAGCGAGTCGAGTGTAGGGCAGATGCGTTTCAGTTCCCAATACACTTTCATGCACTTGGCCAGTTCGGTCCAGTAGTAAATCGTGTCTTTGATGCCAGTATTGATGAAGAAGTGCAGCATCTTCAGTTCAAACTTCGGATTCGTCTCGATCTTCTCTTTGTAATACTGCACGATTTCGCTGTGACGTATGCCAAGCCGCGACGTGTAAAACTGGAAATTCGGCTCTTCTTCTGAAGCAATCCGGATCCCGAGTTTCAGTACAGGCGCTTTCACGTACTTCGCGTAATAGTCGATTTCCGTTTTATGGTCAATAACAGGAAGGATATTAAACCCGTCATTCGCCAGTTCGGTGATCAGCGATTGATAGGGTTTACGCTTGTATCCGTTACATACGATGTAGTTGTCCTTATTGATCAAACCGCGTTTGTGCAGGTCTTTAATGATGTGAATATCGTAGGCGGATGAGGTCTCCAGGTGGACTTCGTTCTTCAGTACTTCCTCCAGAACGAATGAAAAGTGAGAGCTTTTCGTACAATAACAGTACGTATAACTACCTTTGTAGTCCACTTTAGCCATTGCAACATTAAATAACCGCTTGGCTTTCTGGATTTGCTGGCCGATTTTAGGCAGATATGTGATCTTTAATGGAGTGCCGTATTTCTTGATAATGTCCTTCAATGGAATATCATTGAAATACAACTGATTATCAGTCACATGAAAGCCTTCCTGAGGGAAGTTGAATGTTTGTTCGATCAGGTTCTGATAGGTATTTTCCATTGGTCTGGTTGACATAATTTGAGAAGTAAGTGACTTACTTGGTTGCAAGGACTGCAAATGTAACTCACCTGAATTGAAAAATGCCAAAAAATGAACCCAATTTATGGCCACTAAGAAGATCAAATTCATTGAAGTCAAGTCGGAAATAGGCGCGGGAACCCGTGGAGCCAGTTTGGGCGTAGATGCTATCAAAATAGCCGCTTTGGATTACGGATCCAGCATTTTTCGCCAGCATGAGACGGTTGAGGTAAAAACGGAAAATCACCTGTTATTTGAGTCGGTGGGCAGTGCTTATGCCAAACGGATCAAAGGACTTATTACGATGTACGAGCGAATTGCAGCGGAAGTACAGAAAACCCTGAAATCGAACTCATTTCCCATTGTTCTCGCGGGGGATCACTCTACAGCTGGCGGAACCATTGCCGGAATACGCATGACTTACCCCAAAGCGCGGCTCGGAGTGATCTGGATCGATGCCCATGCAGATCTGCATTCTCCCTGGACAACGCCATCAGGTAACCTACATGGAATGCCTTTGGCCGCTTCACTTGGCGAGGACAACCAGGCCAATAAAATGAACCGTCCGGACAGAGAAACCGTAGGCGATTGGAAGGCCTTGAAGGAAGTCGGCGGAATTGTGCCAAAAATCAACTACCGCGATCTGGTGTATATCAGCGTTCGTGATGTAGAACCGGAAGAAACCGGCCTGATCAAGAAAAACCATGTGAAAACGTTCAGTACCGCCGAAGTCCGACGACTTGGGGTGGAACGTATTGCCCGCGACACTTTATCGCACCTGAATCAGTGCAATCTCATTTATATCTCATTCGATGTAGACAGTATGGACTCCTCAATTTCCAAAGGGACCGGTACGCCTGTACGTAATGGGATAACAGAGAAGGAAGCCGGATCGTTGCTAGTCCGACTGGTCCAGAACGAGAAAGTGTGCTGCGTTGAGGTAGCAGAAGTGAACCCAACGCTGGACAAAGAGAACCTGATGGCCGAGAATACATTCGAGATTCTGACCAAGGTTGTGTCACAGATTTCCAACTAATACCATCACAATAACGAACATGCATTCACCAGAACAGCTACTGAGCGGTCAGGTTGCAGCGGCAATCAAAGACCTGTTCGGTACATCCATAGATACCGCTTCCGTTACTTTCCAGAAGACTAATCCCCAGTTTGAAGGTGACATAACACTGGTTGTTTTCCCATACGTGAAGCTCGCGGGTAAGGGACCTGAACAGACCGGTCAGCTGATCGGGGAATATCTTCAGAAGAATGTCCCTGAGGTCTCAGCGTGGAACGTGGTTAAAGGTTTTTTGAACCTGGTAATCAGCACCAAATACTGGCTCGAGGCTTTTGACGGATTAAAGCGTGATGAAAACTGGGGTAAAAAACCGGTTGTGAAGGGAAGTCCGTTCGTAATGGTCGAGTATAGTTCGCCCAATACGAACAAACCGCTTCACCTGGGACACGTTCGGAACATCCTTTTGGGGCATTCAGTAA
>DATHKF010000040.1:0-4786 GCA_035489505.1 Bacteroidia bacterium
CCGATAAGTACTAAACGTACCGAAGGGTCAAGTTCTGCAAGCGCAAGACACACGCCGTCAAGCGGTGCTTGTGGTGCAAAATCTCCGCCGAGGATGTCGATCCCGATTCGCATCAGCGAGGCGCGTGATTAATCTTTTTTCTCCATCACCACTTTTCCCTTGTAGTACAAGGAGCCTTCGTGCCAATAAGCACGGTGCCAGAGGTGAGCTTCGCCAGTTACTGAACACACTGCGATGTTAGGCGTTTCAGCCTTGTAGTGTGTACGACGCTTATCGCGACGGCTTTTGGAGTGGCGTTTCTTAGGATTTGGCATAACTACTATTTATTAATTGTTGTCTTTCAAATTTTTTAATGCGTCCCAGCGGGGATCGGTAGGCTGATCATCGCCGGATTGTTCTCCCGGTTTCAACTGGTCGAGTTTACTGATCACATCAGGATCACAACCAATATTGTCGGGGCAAACGAGTTTTGCAGGTACAGCGAGCGAAATGTATTCGTAGATGTACTGCGTTAAATCAAGATCGTTGTACGATGAAGGCAGGCTGATAAGATCGTCTTCATCTTCGAAGTGATCGGCATCAATGTTTACCACCATGGCCCGTTCATCTTCAATGGGCTGGGGGTAGGTATTTCCGCAACGGTCGCATATCAATTCAACGTTTCCGTTGATTGCAATGTCGAGGTTGAGCATATTCTGCCCGCGCACCATTTCAATTTCAACCTTGATTTCTCCTTTTTTAATTTCGGAGAACTCGAGTGATTCAAAGAACGTATCGCCCAGTTCCACGCTGAAACTGTAGTTGCCTTCTTTCATCCCCGAAAATGGGATCACCAGATCCTTGATTTTAGCCATCACTTACCTGTTTTCGGAAGGGTCGCAAAACTACACAAATTAACACGATTTCAACAAAAAAACTGATCAAAACTTGGTGGTTTTTCGCCGAAATCAGGCAAAAGTCCGGAGTTTTTCGAGGAAATGGCGGAAAAGGCGGTCGAAGATAGAAATGGTATCGGTTCTAAACCACAGTTTTCAGGCCTTGATTTCATGCTCACAACTTTTCCCTCGTTCTGCCGTTTTATTAAAAGGTAAAATTACCGTCAGTCAAGGGAAAAATTCTTAAATTTATAGCATGAAAGTGACCGAAATAGAACAGCTGAAAAAAATACCCGCAGCAGGTGATAATAATGAGATCATGAAGATGGTCAGGGAAAAAATCAGTAAAACATACAGCTATTTCGTTTTACTGAAAAGCCTTTCCGGAGAAGATGATACGGCCATTTCAGATTGGTTAAACATTAATGAGAAAACCTTCCGGAGCCATAAATTGCCGTCGAAAAATGCCAAACCAATCGTATTTGAACATACAATTATGCTTCTTTCATTGTA
Organism: Bacteroidia bacterium; assembly: GCA_035489505.1. Taxonomy (GTDB): domain Bacteria; phylum Bacteroidota; class Bacteroidia; order Palsa-965; family Palsa-965. The sequence goes on from DATHKF010000040.1 coordinate 1,389, forward strand.
TAAACACGGCATCGAGGTTTTTGGCAACAAGGAAAAGTTTAATGAATGGCTGGGTAAAGGAAATTTCTATTTCGATAATCTGTCTCCCAGGGAATACATGAATACAGCCAGCGGCATCAAATACATTGATGACAGACTTACAGCCATGGAATATGGCGATAACGCCTGAGGTTCATGGAAGTATTTCGAATCTCCAGGGACAAGTACGCCGGAACATTGACCGGTTCAGGGAAATCGGCCCGTTGGAATAAAGACAATCAGCATGTGTTATATACCGCTGAAGCCAGATCGTTGTCGGCGCTTGAGCTTGTGGTACACAGAAACTCCATCCATACCGCTTTAAACTACCAGGTTATGGTTATATCCCTGGCCGATGATGAAAGGCTCTATAAGAGAATGTTTTTAAAAGACATGCCTTCCGGGTGGCGGGGTATTGGCGCTTATTCAGCCTTGCAGGATATTGGCTCTGATTGGTATGTAAACCAGGAGTCTTTGATCCTGCAGGTACCATCCGCATTGATCCCCGAGGAATTCAACTTTATTATCAATTTAAGACATCCCGATTTTTCAAAACACACTGTTTCTTTAACCAGAACTGAATCGTTTGAGTGGGATAATCGCCTGATGTAAATTGTCTTTCTAAAAATCCCTGGTTACCGCTCGCGTCCTTCACGCTGTCTCGGGGCCGACTTCAGCGGATCAGCACTGATCTCTTTCCAGTTTGCGCGTTTTTTGAAAACATCAACAGCGAGATAAATCGCTTCGCGCAAAGAGGCTTCGGAGGCCTCATTTTTTCCGGCAATATCGAAAGCGGTGCCGTGATCGGGCGAGGTGCGTATATATGGAAGACCGGCAGTAAAGTTCACGCCCGATGAAAATGCAACCGCTTTGAACGGAGCCAGGCCCTGGTCGTGGTACATAGCGAGGACGCCATCGAACTTCTGCCAGTTGCCCGAGCCGAAGAAGCCATCAGCCGCATACGGACCGTAAGCCATGATTCCGGCGTTCTGTAACTGATCGACCGCGGGAAGGATAATGTCTTTTTCTTCGTTGCCGAGTTCGCCTCCATCGCCTGCGTGTGGGTTCAATCCCAAAACAGCAATGCGCGGTTTGCGGATACAAAAATCTTCCAGCAGTGATTTAGCCATGAGTTTTCCCTTGGCTACAATTTTCTCGATGGTCACTGCATTCGCCACATCACGCAATGGCAGGTGTTCGGTAACGAGTCCTACGCGAAGACCGTCGCTCACGAGGAGCATCAGCGCTTCTGTGGCTTCGAGCTTTGTGCGGATGTAACCGGTGTGCCCGGTAAACCCCGGCAATGCACGCGCTACGGCATGTTTATCGACAGGTGCGGTAACCATCACGTCGATGTATCCGCGTTTGAGATCTTCAATGGCAGCGTCAATACATTTCAATGCCACGCGACCGGAAGTTTCAGAAGGCTGACCAAATTCCACTTCAATTTCTTCGTTCACACAATCGACCAGGTTTACTTTTCTGGGATTGAGTGGCTCATCGCCCTTCACGGTGTGAATCTGAAAATCCTCCAATGGAGTGGCTTTGCGGTGCGCCTGGATTATTTTGGGTGATGAATAGATAACCGCGGTTATTAATTCATTCATGGCACCATCGGCCAACACGCGAATGATTGTTTCCGGACCAATTCCGTTCATGTCGCCCTGCGTAATTCCGACTCTTATTTTATTTGCTTCGCTCATTGGTGTAACCAGTGATTTAGCGACTAGTCATTAGTGATTCGTCGTTAGTGATTCGTTCATTCTTCTGTCCATCCTACAACCGCCGCAAGATCGCTGTCGCCAACGGTTTTCCATTTTCCGGATTCGGCAGTCCAGTATGCTGCGCCCTGCTGGTAATGTTCCTTCTCCATCACGATCTCATACGGAAAAGCAATTGCACCGTTTGCGGCAACCGCCTGCGTGGGTGTACAAAAGTAGTGACCAATTGATTGCCCATCGTGTTTTATTTCATTTCCTTTTAGCGTTTCGTCCATGCCAACAGCGAAACCGAATCCAACGGAGAATGCAGTCACTTCTTCCACCGCATTTTTCTTCAGGTCAACGCGGAAGTGTCCGCGGGCGCAATGATAAATTATGTCTCCATTGGGATCAGTCATAAATTCGGAATACTGCCTGTTCTCTGGCAATTGATCGATAGCACCGATCCGTTTTTGTTCGTGCGTGATATAATTAACACGCATCAGCGTCACTACATCGTGCGTAGAATTGTAATACGGATACACAAAATCTGTACTGTTTATCCAGTGCATCGGCAGTGTTGGTTTACCGTTTGCGATGAGCGAAACATCTTCGCCGTAACCGGCATCTTTTACAACTTCCACTTTCGGTTTGGACTGGGGATAATACCAGATCTTGAAATTGCGCGTAGAACAATCGGGTTCCACGTCGTTACCGGGAAGCGGATCATAAGCGGCATCTTTCACCTGTGCAAAAATTCCGGTTTGAAGATTGAGTACCGAGTAGTATTGACCGCGAAAAATGTCGTTGGTATAAAAAACAATACTGTCGCCGGATGCTTTCACAAAATGGTCGTGTGTATCGACGAGTACTTTTTTGTCGGTGATATCAACGACCTGTCCGTATGCGGTAATGATGTAGCGGTTGCGATACACCTGGTTTCTCCCAAGATCAAAACGGATCCGCGGAAGTTTATCACCGGGTTGCTGCATGAGCACGTCCATGATTTTTTCGCGCGGGCCCTGAACGCCATCAGTGATGGGAATGCGTACGAGATGAACGATGTGATTGGTAGCGGTCAGCTGATCGTATTCGGCGAGAATGAGATACTTTTTCTTCCCGGCGGGCATCACCTGCGCACCGAAGGAAACAATCACTGCAACAACAAAACATGCCGCAATGATGGAAGAAGCATATGTTCTACGTGAACAGGACATTGTTACCCTTTGTACGAAGAGAGAAAATCAAACATGAGACGTACTCCAACACCGGTTCCGCCTTTTGCGCGATATGCGTCTTTAGCAGTAATAAAAGCTGGTCCTGCAATGTCGAAGTGCATCCAAGGGGCATTCACAAAGTGTGCCAGAAACTTACCGGCAGTGATTGCACCACCGTAAGGGCCACCAATGTTTTTGATATCGGCAACGTCTGAGCGGATCAATTCATCGTATTCATCCCAGAATGGGAATTCGGCAAGGCGTTCGTGAACACGGAAACCACTTTGCGCGAGTGATTTTTTTACATCGGTACCGGCTGTTCCCATAGCTACAATACCGTGATGACCGATAGCCACCATGGCTGCGCCGGTAAGCGTTGCAAAATCGAGGACAAGTCCCGGGTTGAATTTCTCTGCATAACTCAATGCATCACCGAGGATCAAACGTCCTTCGGCATCGGTAT
>DATHKF010000041.1:0-3144 GCA_035489505.1 Bacteroidia bacterium
CAAGCGCATAGAGCTCGCCGTTAAACACAGACATAAAGGATATGGCACCTGGGGTACACTTCCCGATTGTATCAAGCTCCATCCCATCCCAAGTGAGAATGTGAGAGAACGTAGAAAAGCAAAGTTTGCTATTGTATCGTAAAATTGACCCAGCTCCGTGGGGATTTACGATTGGAATGGAATCCCAACTGATCCCATTCGACTGAGCACAGCCATTGACGGGAATACTATCGGCATAGCTAAATCCTCCGCCCGTGCAATACAATAGATTTAAAGTTGAATCTACAAATAGGTTACGCGTTTGGAAACTAAACCCAATCGAGCCGACTTGCTGCCAGTTTTGACTAAAAGCCAAAACCGGGAACACTAGAAAAAGACCTAAAAGAGCTTTTTTCATGGTATTAAAAACAATGGGTCGTACCCTAAAGATACGACCCATTTTTCATTTTATTGTTTTATTACGCGCTTAGTCGCGCAGGCATCCTCTGTTTGAATCTCAAGCATATATACCCCGCCGGCAAAGCCCGAAAAGTCTATTTGGGTGGTGAATGTGCCGGACTGAGATCCATATTTTTGCGAGTAAACCAGTTCGCCGGTAACCGAATAGATCAAGATATTTACATCAGTAGTGTGATCCAGGTTCATTTGCACGTTCACCGTCTGCGAAGAAGGATTTGGGAACACGTTAGCATCCAACGTTGAATTCACTTCCGTTTCCTCCACACTAATCATGAACATGTCGTACATACTGAATCTTGTTACAAAGGCATCATAATCCCCTCCGATGTACGTCTGTACATATGTATTCGGACAGCATTCATTCGCGGCGTTCGCCGCTTCCGTAAGGAACCCTGTGCTGTTCTGCTGATCATATACTGTATTGGTATATCCTGTCATATACCAGCAATGTACGTACGGTCCAGTCGAGCGTACCGCAATGGCATTTCCGCATTCTTGATCAGTGAGGTACAAATAATGAGCGTACCACGTTGACCAGGTTCTCTGGTTCCCCGTATCAAAATAGCCCAACATTGCATCAGTACCGCCGTTGAACGATCCCTGTAGATAGTCCCAAGCGTTTAGGCCGGCTTGCTCAATCGCCGTAACATCGAGACCTGTTGTAGTTTGACCGGCAAAAAACAATTCATCGAGATAACTCACATCAAGATCATTGATTTTATCTTCTCCTTCACCACCGTAATAGGTTGACCAGGATAAGGAACCGTTACTGGCGAAGCGTGCAAAGAAGCCATCACTGAGGCCCCCATGCGCTCCGACTCCGGATGTTCCTTGAAAATATGATCCAGATGCATCACACATTGGGAAATCTCCGGTTGCTGGAACATCACAAAGACACGCTGGGGCGCACGCAGGATTTGCACTCGCTGTGACTCCGGCGATTAACACGTCAGCATCGCTGGTCACTGCAATCGCCAATGCGCGATCAACATCGTCTCCACCGAAATAGGTACACCACGTATGATTCCCGCTTTTGAATTGACCAAGAAATGCGTCCGTTGCACCACCGCCATACGTTGATTGATTATATGAACCAGACGTTGCATTCGAAGTGATTGGAAATATACTCCCTCCTTCGGTGGAACCAGTGATGTAGATATCACCAGAACTAAAGGCGACATCAAAAATTGTATCGGCATTTTCACCTCCATAATAACTACTCCATTGTAAAATGCCCGTATTGTTGAATTGAACAAGCAATCCATCGCTCGTGCCACCTCCATAACTTCCACCATTATCGAATCCACTAACGCTGTTACACGTTGGCAGGCCGTTGTCACTTGGAACAATGCAGTTGCCCGAAGAATAAACAGAGGTCGAGGTTCTCCCACCAATCAGAATATTTCCTGTAACATCCGAAGTAATTGCATAACCGCACTCGTCCCCATTTCCTCCGAAATACGTCGCCCACAACGCTGTATTCTGACTTAACTGAAAACCGCCTGTGGCATTATCTACTCGTACAACAAAAGCATCTGTGGTACCTTTTAGCGTGGTCTGATAATATATTCCTCCATTATTGAAAACAGGAAAATCACTACTACCTGTGGAACCGGTAATGTAGGTGGACCCGGTTAAACCATTTCCGACTGACGTGGCACCATAAGCAATGTCATTTTCGCTGCCGCCATAAAAGGTTGTCCATTTATGTTGATCGGCAGTTGCTACGACACCTGACGAAGCGCCATCGGCAGAGCCAAATTTTGCTATGTATGCATCAAACATCCCTAAACCAAACGTATAAGCACCTTGACCTATGATGTGAGGGAAAACAGCACTCTCTGTATAACCAGCGAAATAAGGATTGCCATCGGTGTCAATAGAGATCGCGGTGCCTTCATCATATCCACCACCTCCAAAATACATTGACCATTCCGGTTGTGCTATATGCGCTAATATCGGAACAGGACCCCAATCCATTGAGATCACCAATGACTGTGAAGAGTTATAAGATCCAAATGAAGTGAATTCGACTTCACACGTTCCGATCTTGTTGTATGACGGCTGCCAGGCAAGTGCCGAGAAGTTTCCGCTGCCATCAATTTGCCATACCTGCGCTTTACGTTGAACGATGATTCCCTGCGGTGTGTAAATCATGAGTTCTCCACCTGGACCGATATGCACACTATCTGCGCCCTCAAAATTCAGATCAATCTGGGATGCAGAGTTTCCACCTCCCAATGGTTTGCAAACAAAGTAATACTTCAATCCAACAGGATTCGAACCATAAATTACATCAACGCTATCCCAAACATTGAACGTAACAAGTTCCTTGTAGTTCTGCACGCGACATCTTCCTTCAGGAATGTGCGAGTAGAAGAAGTTGGAATAATCGTCACATTCTTCGAGCGAATAGATTTTTAAGTCTGGATTAGAATTCTCGTACTTCATATCCACGCGCGTGATCGTATCTTGAAAAGCATGGGATGTATCCATTTTTGCAAATACAAATGAGACTGCCGTGTCCTGGAAATACACGCTCGGATAACCGCGCTGCGTATAGTATTTTACTTCTGGATGCTCAACAGAATCAGTCCCGAGAAGTTGTCCCCGATTTTCGGTGAACACAAATGAAGACGATGTGTGCGAGATGGTGTCCTTGTGCAGCGTTGTTCTTCGTTCAAC
>DATHKF010000042.1:0-15807 GCA_035489505.1 Bacteroidia bacterium
TTTCCTTTTTCCACACCGATGTACAAAAGCGTTCCATTGTAGAACGATTCAAATTCCATCGTGGCTTTATCGGTTTCAATTTCAGCCAGGAGGTCGCCCTTCTTAACTGTATCGCCAACTTTTTTGTGCCATTCTGCAACAACACCATCTGTCATCGTGTCGCTGAGCTTGGGCATTTTTACTACTTCTGCCATAGAAATTCTTGAATTGAAATTGACAATCGGAAATTGATAATTGGAAATCGATAATCGATTAGTCCATGATGAACGGATAGTTCGGCTCCGCGTAAACGTCTTTGTATAATTCTTCCGGTTCAGGATAAGGAGACTCTTCCGCAAACTTCACACACTCATTCACGATGTCATCGATTTTTTTCTCCATCGCATCAATGCCTGCATCGTCCAGCCACCCGTTTTCCTTCATCGTCGCAATCACCTGCACGATCGGATCTTTGCCTTTGTATTCTTCAAGCTCGTCTTTCGTTCTGTATTTCGCAGGATCGGACATTGAATGACCGCGGTACCGGTATGTTTTCATTTCAAGCAACGTCGGGCCTTCACCGTTACGTGCGCGTTCTGCAGCATCGGCAATGGCGGTGTGAACGTACTCGCAATTCATTCCGTCAACCTGGTACGAAGGCATGTCGTATGCCAAACCAAGTTTGTACAGATCATGAACGTTCGATGTGCGCTGCACAGAAGTTCCCATCGCGTAATTGTTGTTTTCGATGATAAAAATCACCGGGATCTTCCACAGCATCGCCATGTTGAATGTTTCATGCAATGCACCCTGGCGAACCGCGCCATCGCCCATGTAACACAAAGTCACACGGCCGTTTTTGTTGTACATGTCTGCGAATGCAATTCCTGCACCCAGCGGAATTTGTCCGCCAACAATTCCGTGTCCGCCGTAAAAATTAAATTCTTTCGAGAACAGGTGCATCGATCCGCCTTTTCCTTTCGAGCAGCCGGTGATTTTCCCCAACAACTCGGCAAGAATAAATTTCGGATGCATGCCACGGCCAATCGGGTGAGCGTGGTCACGATATGCAGTGATCACACGGTCTTCACGTTTGATTGCTGATTCTGCTCCGGCAACAAGGGCTTCCTGGCCAATGTAGAGGTGACAAAATCCGCGGATCTTTTGCTGGATATACATTTCACCGCACTTCTCTTCGAACCTGCGCATGAGCAGCATGGATTCGTACCAGTACGCGTACGTTTCTCTCTCGAACTTCACTTTATTTTTTGCTCCTGCTTTCGTGGTCTTCGTCGCCATTGTGAACGGACATTTTTAATGTTTGGATACCAAAGATACAATGAAAAGCGACTTTGTCGCCTTGTGAAAATCAGCGCTTTATAGTGCTTTTAACTCGTCGGCTTCAAACGAAAGCGGCAACAATTCGCGGATACTTCCCACGATGTAAACTGCACCGCTTTCACCGGCAAGAATAATCCGGATGTTTGTGTTGTGACGTTTTTCGTATTCCGCCATCACCTGCCGGCATGCACCGCACGGCGACAAGGGACGGTTTACAGCAAATCGTTCTGAAGAACACGTAACCGCAATTGCAGTAACGGCAACATCCGGATAAACAGCTCCTGCGTGAAAAATAGCAACACGCTCGGCGCAAAGTCCCGATGGATACGCCACGTTTTCCTGGTTATTACCACTGACAATTATTCCGTTCGCCAGCCGCAACGCAGCGCCTACATGAAATGCAGAATATGGTGCGTAAGCCTGTTTACCTGCTGCACGCGATTGAACCAGCAATGCAAGATCATCGGGCAAAAGCTCGCTCTCGCTGGCATACTCCTCAATCGTACTCGTAATTGTAATTACTTTCATGGCGTTAGCGCTAGCGACAAAGATAACCGAATTACGAGGTGGAAAGGGGCGTCTCGGAGCTTCGAAAACGGTGAGCATTTCCGACTACAACTTAGCCTGTAATGATGGAGAAACGGTTGAAACCGTTTCGCAAGTGCCCCAGTTCCATTGCCGGGGGCTTAAGTTCCCGGCAATGGAAAACCCTGAATCTCTCAACCGCTTCAGCGGTTTCCAGAAGCAATGGAACAAGCTAATTCAGGTCTATTGGGACTTAAGGGAGATTTAAATTTAAAATATTGATAATCAAATTATTCAGCCCAATCAGTGGTTGACCGGAATCCAATGTTAACTGGACATTCACATTGTATCCCTTAAACGTTTTTGATAGTATTGAGTCTGAATACAAATCTCCCCTACGATGAAGCGCATACTTTTCTGCCTGTTTGTTTTTTTCTCCTGCGAAAAAACTCATGCTGCTGATGGCGACAGCATCTGGGGAGTGAATTTCATTCATGATATTCATTTCAACTTTTCACAGACTTCGTATTGGGATACGCTCGTTGCCAATCACAACACCGATACCTACACATCGTGTGAAATGATTTTCGACGGCACCGTACTTTCTTCCACAGCGGTTCGCTTCAAAGGAAATTCATCGTACAACAATCCGAGTCAGAAAAAATCGTTGAAAGTAGATCTCAACGAATTTGTTTCCGGGCAGGATTACGACGGAATCAAAAAGTTCAATCTCAACAACGGTTTCAAAGATCCCACGTTTATCCGCGAAAAACTCACGCTCGATTACATGCGCAGGCACGGCATACATGCTCCGCGCTGTACGTATGCGCGCGTGTATTTCAACAACGTGTACTGGGGTCTGTACATGCTCGTTGAAGACGTGAACAGCAAATTTCTTTCGCAGCATTACGGAAACAACAATGGAAATTTGTTCAAAGGCGATCCGCAGGGCGACCTGAGGTGGTACGGTTCAACGCTTTCATCATACACGTCGCGCTATGAGCTCGACCAGAGTTCCACAAACGACTGGAGCGACCTGGTGAACCTCATTGATACGATCAACAATACCGGCTCATCAAATTACTACAACACGCTCGAAGAAATTCTGTTCGGACAGGACGCCATAAACAACATGGTCATCAACAATATGTTTGTGAACCTCGATTCGTATTGCGGCAGCGGGCACAACTATTACGTGTACCACGATTCGCTCATTGGAAAATTCCGCTGGATTCCCTGGGACGTGAACGAAACGTTTGGCAATTTCAATATGGGAATGACCCCGGTACAACTGAAAGACCTGGCCTACGATTTCATTGATCAGCCAAACAGTCGTCCGCTCGCTGTGAAAATGCTTGCCGACCCAACGTATCACCAAACGTACATCTACACGTATTGTTATCTCATGCAGGATTTCAACAACGCGTATCTCGATCCGTACATCGATAGCCTGGCGAATGTAATCCGCACCGACGTGTATGCCGATACAAATAAATTTTACACGGACCAGAATTTCGAAGACAATCTCACGATGGATATCGTGGTATCGGGTGGTCCCGGTGGATTCAATATTCTCGGTTTGAAAAATTTTATCACATCGCGAAGAGCAAGTCTTGAAACACAACTGGCATCGTTTGGATGTTATCTCGCCGTGGAAGAACCGAAAACAGAATCAGCAGCGTTGTCGTTGTTTCCCAACCCGGTGGCTGATGTGCTGTTCATTGAAATTCCGGAATGGAGCAACAACGAATTGTTCACGTATGAAATACTGGATGTAACCGGTCGCGTGATTGAAACAGGTACAATTTCTCCGAATGGTGAACAGTCATCGCTCGACGTTTCGGAAATTGCCGGAGGAGTTTACATCTTGAGAGTTACAAACAGCCGGGGTACAGTGCTTTCCTCCAGATTCTGCAGGTCCACCTAAATTATTTTCCCGGCAGTAAAAAACCGATAACTTTACGTTAATCTTTACTTAACGTAGCCATTCTCCATTTTATGAAAAAATCAGTATTCGCTATTGCGTTCATCGCAATTACTGTTTCCGTGTTCTTTGGTGCCTGCTCAAACGGGCCGGGACCGGGAGGAAAAGCCACTATTGAAGGTGTGCTGAAAGCAACCCGTTACGTGAACAATTGCACAACAAATGCTGGCTCATTTCTTGCAGAAGATGAAGATGTATACATCATTTACGGTGATGATCCTTCCTATGGCGATCGTGTGAGAACGGGTCCGGGCGGCGTGTTTTATTTTAAATACCTGCGTCCCGGTAAATACACCATTTACGCGTACTCAACAACCTGTACCGTTGCAGAACGCCAGGCAGTAATCATGGAAGTAGAAATTACCGATAAGAATCAGGCGCTGGTTACAGACACTTTACGTATCGAAAAATGAGAACAGTCTTTTCGCTTTTATTCTGTTTGATTCTTTGTTCTGTTTCTGCTCAATCCAAAAAACTGATCAAGGAACAGAAGATCAAAAATTGTACGGAAACTACTGTACTGTATGAAGGCGGGAAAGAAACGTCTACATACAAATCAGGATTCCGCACGTTCGACAAAGAAGGAAACACCACCGAAGACACGGAATACAATGCCAATGGCACCGTAAAGCGAAAAGAAACCACGAAATATTCCGGCAAGAACAAGATCGAAGAAGTAGTGGATACGCGCGGCGATGCAGAACCGAATATACCGAAGACGTACAAAAGGACCACGTACAAGTACGATAAGGACGGTGATAAAATTGAAGAAATAGATTACGACGCGAATGGGGCCGTGATCAAAAAAACAACTTTCGCGTATAACAAGAATAAAGACAAGCTGTTTGAGATCGTCTACGATGCTTCAGGCAAACTCATCAAGAAAACAGCTTTTGGGTACGATACCAAAGGATTGAAAATCTCCAAAAGCACTTACGGTGCGGGAGATGTACTGATCAAAATGGTGAAATACACTTATGGCCGCTGAGAATTACATCGATAAGGTCCGGGATCAGTTGAAACTGTATGATCCAATCACGCTGGCCGAAATGGACAGCGTGAAACTCATGGACCGCACCGATGTCAAATTCAATTTCAACATCCATCACCTGCCGGAATTGCTGCACAACGTTCGCGATCATTACCGTTCACTGGAAGTTTCAGGAACGCGCATGAGCCGGTATGAAACATTGTATTACGACACACCCGCATACGATCTGTACAAGGTGCATCACAATGGTAAACCCGGTCGGTTCAAAATCCGCGTCCGGAAATACGTGGAGTCTGACCTGAACTTTTTCGAGGTCAAACACAAAAACAACAAAGGCCGTACGATCAAATCGCGCGTGAAAAAAAAGGTGGCGGGTAACGAAATTACCGGTAACGCGCTGCAATTGCTCAATGAAAAAACAGACTTGCAGTCCGCCGGGCTCGAACCGAAACTCTGGGTGAACTACACACGCATTACCTTGGTCAACCGCTTCGAAGAAGAACGACTGACGATCGACCTCGACCTGCAGGTGATCAACGATGAATCATCATTCAGTTTTGACGGTCTCGTGATCGTAGAAGCGAAAATGTCGAAACTTCAGAATACACCTTTTGTGAAACTGCTGAAAGACCGGCACATCCGCCAGGGGGGTGTAAGTAAATACTGCATGGCTGTCAGTAAGCTTGTACCCGGAATGAAATCGAATAACTTTAAACCGAAATTGCTTAACGTAGATAAAATCCTCAATGAGAATAATGTTGCTTAAATGGGTTCTGCCCATTCTTTTCCTTCTTACTCCGGCACAACATCTCGTGGCACAGACAGACGCGGCTGATCAGACATCAATCTCGTCAACTGAAGATGACACGGATGATTCCGGAAAAAAGAAAAAGAAGAACAAAGACAAAGAAGAAGCCGAGACCCCGTTTTTCGCATTCAATTTCGACCGGTTCAACGCCGCATTCTTTGTCCGGTTACTCATTGATGTTTTATCAGTACTCATCCTGATCCGGTTTATTTACTACCCGGTATACAAACGGCGCGACCAGCTCTTCACGTTCTACATGTTCAACATCACGATCTTCGTCATCACGTTCCTGCTCAATGGAAAATCAGGATTTTCCACCGGCGCTGCGTTCGGGTTGTTCGCTGTTTTTTCGTTGCTGAGATATCGCACAGAAGATATTTCCGCACGCGACATGACTTACCTGTTTACGGTTATCGCGCTCGGCCTGATGACTTCTGCAAACAGGGGCAACGTGATGGAAATTCTGCTGATCAATAGCATTATCCTCATCGCTGCATTCCTGCTGGATGGCAACATCCTGATGAAAACAGAATTTGTAAAATCAATCCAGTATGAAAATATCGAATTGATCAAACCCGAACGGCACACGGAACTCATCGAAGATCTTGAACGGCGCATGGGACTGAAAATTCACAAGATCAGCATTGGAAAAGTGGATTTTCTCCGCGATACCGCAGTCATAAAAATATATTACTTCGAAGCTAAAAATCAGGAAACGTAGTGAGACAGTTTTTCGCCCTTCTGTTTGTGATTTTCACGTGCGCCGGTGTTCATGCCCAGAACAGCGATTTTGGCATGTGGAATACACTCAGCATCAACAAAAAGATCAACGACAAATTCAGCCTGGGCATTGACCAGGAATTTCGTCTGCGCGACAATCTTTCAACGGTCAATCTTTTATACACCAACTTCGGGGTGAGTTATAAGCCAACCGACTTTCTGAAAATCTCGCTGGTGTACCGTTTCATTGATAAACACAAAGAAGATCTTTCCTGGGGAATCCGTCACCGCGTTTTTGCCGATTTTGTTTTCAAAGTAAAACCCGGCGATTTTACACTGTCCTACCGCGCGCGTTTCCAGGCCGAGTGGCGCGGCGCAGGTTACGATGCAACGTACGGAAACGTTCCTGAAATTTTCATGCGCAACATGATCAAGGCAGCATACAAAGAGGCCGGAGATTTCGAACCGTATGCGGGAGTTGAAGTCCGTTGGCAAATACAAAATCCACGGATTCCATATCACCATACCATTGACCGCGGCCGCTTTTTCGCTGGCGTGAATTACGAGATCAACAAGAGGAATGTGATCGGTACGTATTTCCTCGTTCAGAAAGAAGTGAACGTGAATGACCGGCAATCGCTCTACATCTGGGGGCTGGAGTACACCATCAATCTTTAGCGATACAGAATAGACGCAAAGGCGCTAAGCACGCAAAGGAAAAACGCAGAGACAAATTCCCACGTTTTTCCTTTGCGCCTTACTTTGCGTTCTCTGCGCCTTTGCGTCTATCTCGCAATGAGGGCCACCGCCCACGCATTCACCCCATCCTCACGCCCCACATACCCCAATTTTTCATTGGTCGTGGCCTTGATCGAAACACGGTCTTTGTCGACACCCAGGATCGGCGCAATCACTTCAATCATTGCCGGAATATGCGGATTGATTTTCGGCGCTTCCATGGCCAGCGTTGCATCAATGTTCACAACACTCCAGCCTTTTTCCGCAACCAGTCGCATGACTTCGGCAAGCAATTTTTTACTGTCGGCGTTTTTATATTCCGCACTTGTATTTGGAAAATGAAATCCGATATCGCGCAATGACGCCGCACCGAGCAAAGCATCACAGATCGCGTGCAGGAGTACATCAGCGTCGGAGTGCCCGTCACAACCTTTTTCTGCCGGAATGAGAATACCGCCCAGCCAAAGCGGTCTGTCGGCGGATAAACGATGTACATCGTATCCCATTCCAATTCTGATATCAGGAATCATACTCAAATGTACAGTTTCGGGGGTAAATAGTTTCGGGTTAAAAAGTTTCGGGTTAAGAACGACGACCTTTTCATCAAAGAATTTTAGCCGGAGTCTAACCCGAAACCTGAAACTTTTTTCAACACGGAACTTTTTAACCCGAAACTTTTAACCCCTCGGCCGCGGACTCACCTTCGCTCCGTCAAAATTACACATCAATGTAAAACGCAACGTGTTCCCCAACGGACTGCGCTGATCATTGGCCGGAATGAGATAAGCAAAATCAAGTCCGAAAACATTGTACCGGATGCCGGCACCCAAAGTAAAAAACTGCCGGTTGCCTTTTAATTTGTTCTCGTAAAAATATCCCGCACGCACCGCAAATATCTTGTTGTACCAATACTCTACACCTGCACCGATACTGATCTCCCGGAGTTCTTCACGAAATCCGCCAGGCGCATCAGTGAACGAGCCGAACATGCCTTTCATCACCGGACGGTTCGGATCTTTTCCGTCAAGGATTACGTATTGGCCGTTAACCACTTTCGGACTTCCTGTCGCCGGGTCCAGTTCATAGATCGGTTGAGTGGGAACAAGCAGTTTATTAAACTCGAGGTGAATCAAAAAACTGTTGTACTCATCAGCCTCGACATGCACCCCGGAACCTAAACGAAGATTGGCCGGAAGAAAATCTGCTGTGTCAGGATGATAATACCAGATTTTGCTGCCCATGTTCGAAACGGTTAAGCCCGTTGTTGATCTGCAGCGCCAGCTTCCCAGGTTAAACTCTTCCGTTCGATACGTAGCGCTCAAATCTCCTGCGTAAGCTCTGCCTCTCATATACCGCGATGCGCCCGGCATATTGGAATCGTATGGGTCCGAATGAATATAGCGGAATCCAATGCCTGCACTGAATCGCTTTCCAAGTTTTCGGGCGTAACCAATATCGACAGCCAATTCAAAAGGCCGGTACTGGCCAATTGTACCTATGCTTGACGTCATCGTAACGGAGCCCAATGAAAAATAGCGTACCGATGCGCTGATCGCAGAAATCGAATCGGGTTTGAAATAAAATGATCCATACGCGAGATTGATATCCGGAACCAGTGCGCGCAACCACGGTGTATACGATACGCTGATCCCGAATTTCTTTTCTGCGAAAGCAAGATGCGACAGGTTCCAGTTTGCTGCGTTTGCATCGGGTGAAACAGCAACTCCACCGTCACCCATTCCTGCCGCACGGGTGTCGGGCGTAATAAGCAGGAAAGGAACTGCGGGCGTTATGGTGTTGAGCTGTCCCAGCATTTGGCTGGGCGAGATAGTATTCTGCGCAACGGCGGGAACGCCCGACAACAAGAGTAATACTGCAATGTTTGCCGTGTAAACAAGTGGTTTCATGACTCAGGGATTTGGCCTGTTCATTAACGAAAAATGCCGCTGCAAATTGCAACGGCATTCATCATAATTTTTTTCGGAAATCCCTATTCGAAGCCGTTTGTCATCCTGAGCGAACCCCTTTGTCATCCTGAGCGGAGTCGAAGGATGCCGAAGCAGGACAACTAGTTCGTATCCCCGCCTTCGTTATTCTGCGATTTGAACGCATCAAAGTCAAACGTAAGCGTGAAGCGCAATGTATTCTGCAGCGGGCTGCGTTGCGCATTAGTTGGAATAAGGTAAGCGAAGTCAAGTCCGAATACATTGTACTTGATTCCCGCACCGAGTGTAAAGAACTGGCGGTTGCCTTTGGTTGGCGCTTCGTAGAAATACCCGAGACGAATAGCAAATGTTTCGTTGTACCAGTATTCAGTGCCCACGCAGATGTTGATCTCTTTCAACTCTTCGCGGAAACCACCCGGAGCATCGCTGAATGAACCGAACATTCCTTCCGGAACACTGCGGTTTGGATCTTTTCCGGCCTGGATAACATACTGTCCGTTTACAATTTTTGGACTTCCTGTTGCAGGATCAATTTCATACACCGGTGGTGTTGGCACCAGCAGTTTATTGAACTCCAGCTGGAAACCAATGCGGTTGTAATCATCGGCCTTCACACTGATTCCTGCACCCAAACGCAGGTTGATCGGAATAAAATCTTTGTTCACACTTGTGGAGTAAGAGATTTTATTTCCAATGTTCGTGATCGCGATTCCGGCCATGAACGTTGTAGGCTTATCGCTGATCTTCAAATCATCGTTCATGTAATACCCGCTCAGGTCAACCGCTACGGCACTGCCTGGCTTGGTATCCTGCCCACCCACTGTAATTCCGTTAGTGAGGTTGGAACGGATAACGCGCACAGTCATCGCCGCTGAAAAATATTCGCTCAGCTTGCGTGAATAGGCAACATCCAGCGCAAATTCATTCGGACGGAACTGGCCGATCGTATTTCCAACCACGTCCGTAAATGTGATATTTCCCAATGAGAAATAGCGCAGCGATGCACCAAATGCAGAATTCTTATCCGGCTTGGTGTAAAACGAAATGTAAGCGAGGTTGATGTCCGGAACCAGTGCACGCAGCCACGGTGTATAGGAAATTCCCATACCCATTTTCTTCGGTGCAAATGCAAGCTTTGCCGCGTTCCAGTGAATTGAATTCACATCAGGAGTGGTGGCAACGCCGGTTTCTCCCATTCCTCCTGCACGTGAGTCAGGGGTAATGAGCAGGAAAGGTACTGCAGTGGTAATCGTGTTCAACTGACCCAACAATTCACTTGTGGTAAGATTGTTTTGGGTTTGCGCAGTCGACGGCACGGCACACAGCATTGCCAGTGATCCGGCTACGAATGCTGTTTTATACGCCTGTGTTCTCATTCAAATTCAGTGTTAGTGAGCAAAAATATGAAATTCCTTTCAGGATTCTTCTAGAGAATCACCAGTTTCTCGTAATGTTCGGCAACCATTCCATCTGCCGTGCGCACGTACATGCGGTAGATATACACGCCACGACCGATTTTATCACCGTAATCGTCAGTTCCGTCCCAGGTAATCGGGTCCGAACGATATCCTTCCGAATATACGTGTTCGTTAATCGTTTTCACGAGTTTACCCGAAACAGTGAATACCTGCACCATCACATCAAAATCTGTACAGCACTGGTTGTGCTCGAAGAAAAATGATGTGGTTGTCGTAAACGGATTCGGGTAGTTGAGCACGTGATCCAGTTTCAATCCGGCTGCGGCCTGCACCACAAATTCAGTACTTACCGTTGTCGAATTGTTGTAAACGTCCCACACTTTCAGTGAAAGCGTATGCGTGCCTTCCGCGAGATCAGCAAACGGGTAAATGATCGTTCCGCTCTGGTAACTGTTGATGTTCGACTGGTAATAATCGTTCAGTACGATCGCGTGATCCGTTTCTTCATCAAGCACGGCAACAATATCGTGACCGATTCCATTCCCTACCGTATTCACACCGTTGCTGTCGATGATCATCGCAAAAAGTTTAGGGCTTTCGTCGGTAATTCCACCGGCTACAAATAAACTGTCGTTCATGAAGAGGCGCACACCCGGCCCGATGTTATCCACTGGCGCATTTATGTTTGATCCGCCAATGACGAGATTTTCGTAATAACCGGTAGCGTCTGTGATTCCGTCTTCGGCGTAATAACTGATCCGCCCGATTCCATACTGGTAAGAGATATCACGCGGCACCACAAAAGAGAACTCAAAGTTTCCATTGATCACACTTACTTTTCCGTGATACAGAACATTCCGCTGCAGTCTGTAAACGAACGGAGCGTTCGGAGGATCATTCTGCAACGTGGTGATCGTCGCTGGCTTGTCGAATACCGTCGGGTAAAGAATTCCGTTGAATCCACCCAGCTGATTTCCTGCTGTATCAGCAACGTATCCTTTGATCGTTACGCGGCTCAGTGCGCTCAGCGTATCCGGCTGACTTAAGTTTACCGGCTGACTGTTTATCTCGGTAGTAACAACTTTGTTCACCGGGTAATTCAGTTTCAGTGCCGGATCACCCAGCAGTGTAAAGTTGCGGTTGTTGATGCTGTTTCCGCTGATGTCTTTCGTGATACGGTATACATCACCAATGTGCGGCATCTCGCCGTTGATTGGTTCGAAAACGGTGCGGTAGAAATTCCTGTTCAGGATAAAGTTTGGTGTTGAATACACGAGACGCACTGTAGTGAACAAGGCAATTCCACCCCCGTTCTCATTGAGAATAACATACTCGCCTGCTGATGTGCGGCCAGGATCATCGTAACGCGCAAACTCGCAGGTTGCAGTAACAAACAACGGCATGTTGCACAGGTTATCCCACGAGTTGATCTGCTGCACTTCAACCACGCGTTCGTGTCCGAGTCCAACTTCTCCTCCGTGACCGGTGTAGTTCATGATCAGGCAGCCGCGGTTCACTTTCTTCGTGATCGCTTCATTCACGGTCGGGTAACGCTCGCCCCCGGGAGTTTGCTCCTGCTGGTACGCGTCGAGATAAATCTTGTCGATGTTGTAATTGTTGTAACCGGTATCAATCATCGTCGCCATCTGGTCGGCCTGGCTCATGTGAATGTTCGAGTCTTCATCATCGCCAATGAACACCACGGTATTTCTCCATTCACCACCAGCGCCGCACTGATTATCGCTACACGCCGCCGCATTCGCAATAGGTTGCTGGCGCGTCATGTAGAAACGGATTTTATCAACGATTTCCTGCGCTTCACCGGCAGACTGTACCGGGAAACGTCCGATTCCGATATCACAATCGCCAACGTCGTTGCCGCTGTCCCACTCACCGGAATCATTCAGCAAGCCAAAGAATTCATCGGACACATACGACTCCGTCAAACCAAGCGCATTGATGTTCTGGAAAGTCGGAATGAAATTCGTGTTGTTTGGCAAACGGTATTTGTGATCGTATGAACCATCACCGAGCAGGAGAAGGTATTTCGGAAGTTCTTCCGCAGTTGTTGCCCGGTCGTAAAGCATTTTCACGAAATCACGAATGGCGGTAACATCCTGTGCACCGGAAGAGAATTCGTTGTAGATCTGCTGCGGTGTTACAATTACACTCGTAAGTGTATCGTGATCTGCGTGCAGCTGCGCGAGTTCCTGTGCCTGCTCGAGGAACAATGGATGCGCAACAATGATGTAATCAACCGGCTCAAGCGCATGCAGGTTCTGGTTAGGAACAGCTCCGTAATTAACCGGTGTCAGAAATTGCGCTCCTTCGAAAGCCTGGAATTCGCGCATCGAATCAGCCGGAAGCGACCACACCAGGTCACCTGAACTTGGTGTAACCTGTTGCACTGCCGGATGTACATAATCAGTCACATCCCAGATCACTGTATTCCCGGTATAGTTGCTCAGATGATATTCGGCAACATTTCCTACGCCCACCGAATTCACATCGCGGAATCCCATTTGTGATCCGCTCATGCGCAATTGACGACGCACGTTCACTTCAATCCAGTTCAGCCATCCCGTTGCATTGGAACTTACTGCGGGACGGGTCACCGTCACAGTCAAAACCGGGCCGGTTGGCATAAACGAAATATCCTGGCTGCCCCTGATCGCATAAGGCGCGTAGTACGTATTGGTTTGGGCTGCTCCAACCCAAAGTGTTGTGTTTGCCGACTGACAGGTGACGTCGTAAGGATGCTGGCTATCGAGACGCGAAACCATGTCAACGTCGCACCACGCCAGTGAACCCGTTTCTATATTCGGAAAGCTGAATGCGAAACTGAATGAGCTGACGATGTCAAATTTTTCACCGTACCAGGTGCGTCCCGACTTGATGAGGTTTTCATTGTCGTATTCGTGGTAACCGTAATCGTCAAATGAATTTACCGTGTGAGTCGGTGCGAGCCCCGTTGTTGGTTGCCCCTGGATACGCATGCCTGGGCCGAGATCCGTGTTCAGGAAATAGTACGTGGTGTCGCAGTAATCGTGAACGTGGTGGTGAAAATTATCATCGGTGGTATCATATGCCCACGTGTGTGGTGCAACGCCGTAGAACAAAACGTAATCAGCCTCGTCGAACACACCATCGCTTTCGCCGCCAACCTGTATGGAGCTTTCGCGAAGATCATCGGCATGCTGCACGTAATTGCTGAATGAAATCTGTCCGCGGCCGTTTCCGTAAATCCGGATATTGCGCGGATCAAGTGTGGCCATGTCAATGCCCATTGAATTCAGGAAGTTGTAATCCAGCTTGTGAACACCATTAGCTACAACACCAATGCGGTACCACGTTCCTGATGCAAGCACCGATGTAGTAGCGTTTGACACCTGCATCTGCGGACCCTGGCGAAGCGGAAGTGCTGTATACTTCAGATCAAAACTTACGAGACGTTCAAGACTTCCTGTTGCCGGGTTTCTGCGCAACGGAACAATTCTGACATTGGAATAAAAATGTTCGCGTGAGTTGGTTACGTATGCATTGATTTCCGGGTCACTTCCGATTTGCGAAGCCTGCGAACCAATTACAGCTACTGAATTCGGATCAAGCGTTTCGTACACTGCATTTTCGAGTCGTGCAGTTACCGGCGCATTGGAGTAAACTTCTTTGCGCTCGAAAAAATACGGCAGGAAATTTCTGGAAGGATCGTATTGAGCCTCATCAAACCAGAGAAAACTCTTGGATTCGGTTTCAGTAAAGCGGTTGTAAAGCGGAGTTGTCCAACGCAATTCACGGTGATCAAGATTGAGCCGCATGAATTGCTGGGCCCAGGTCATTTGACCAGAAAACAATATACAGATTACTGTAAATAAACGAGTTACGTTAGGCTTGATCCTCATGTGCATAAGTGTTCTTCTCAATGTTCAGCTGGCGTGCGGGCCAAATTTCAGTTAATCTCTCCGACAAAAAAACAGGTTTGCCGCCTGTTCGCTTTGATTTCTCCCGGAAATTACGCTACTTTGTTTTAAGTTGATCTCCCGGAGTTAAGAAATTAACCGGAAGAAAAACGGTGGCAAACACGGTTTATTGTCTGACAGCATGGAATTTTCCGATTCCATCGGCTCGTTCGGGTAAAATCCGTATCATTGTATCTTAACCTAACATCATAACCAATGATGAAACGTCTGGTTATTGCCCTTGCGCTATTGACTGTAGGCATGGGCGATCTTTTTGCACAGGACCCGGAATTTACCCAGTTCTATGCAAATCCGCTGTACCTGAACCCCGCTTTTGCAGGAACAGCACGTTGTCCGCGCATTTGCCTGAACTATCGTAACCAATGGCCTGGTATTACAGGAACATTCGTTACGTACAGCGCTTCATACGATCAGCACATTGATGCAATTCAAGGCGGTGTAGGTTTCCTTTTCACAAATGACCGTGCCGGACAGGCCACGATCAATACGACCAACATCAGCGGTATGTATTCTTACCAGCTGAACATCACGCGTGAGTTCTCCATGAAAGTTGGTCTCCAGGCAACATACGCCCAGAAATCGGTTGACTGGAGCAAGCTCAACTTCGGTGATATGATCGACCCACGCCGTGGTTTCGTTTACAACACAAGCGAAGTTCCAAACGTAACCAGCCGTACAAACGTTGACTTTTCGGCCGGACTTTTGGGTTACAGCCGTCGTTATTTCTTCGGATTCGCGGTTCACCACATTACTGAGCCTGATGAAGGATTCCTCGGACAGTCTAAACTTCCAATGAAATTTACCGGTCACGCAGGTGCGGTAATTCCATTGGGCGGCCGTTACGGTGACTCAAACATCTCTCCAAACATTCTTTACCAGAAACAGGGTGATTTCCAGCAACTTAACCTTGGAATTTACTTCACCAAAGGACCTATTGTAGGTGGAGCGTGGTACCGTAACCAGGATTCGTTTATCCTGCTCTTAGGGTTCCAGCAGGACCTGTTCAAGTTTGGATATAGCTATGACGTTACCGTTTCTAAACTGACCAACGCTACGGCCGGATCACACGAATTGTCGTTTCAGATGCAATTTGAGTGCCGTCCGAAGAAAAAGAAGTTCAGAACCGTTAGCTGTCCGTCTTTTTAAATATTTATTTTCAATGTCGTATGTAACGACGGGGGAAAACGCCGTTATATACTTAATCAATAAAAGGGAAACTACTACAACCAACATCTCTCACCATGAAAAAATCAGTGATGCCGATGATGCTGTTAGCGGGAGCCGCACTTCTTCTGGGCAGTTGCCAGAAAGAGCGTTCTAACGTTACCGGCTGGGACTACAACAACCCCGACAACGGAGGCTTTGAAGTTGTACCTTACG
>DATHKF010000043.1:0-3164 GCA_035489505.1 Bacteroidia bacterium
CCGAATACATTCATCATTGCCGACATGAGTTATTTACCGGACTCAGTTCACGTGGTGAGAAACGACAACGTGATCTTCGAGAAATGCCACACCATTTACGTGGAAGGAAGCAAGTTGTGGTGCGGAAGTGTAACCGGCGATAATAACAGCTTCTATTATTCAATGGCTGTGTATGATCTTTCTGTTGACCCTACAACACCAACGCTGCTCCGCACACTGAACCAGGATTATTCCAATCCAAATACGGTACACGACATGTTTGTCCGTGGCGATACGGTGTACGCATCCGGCGGATACGATGGATTGTACATCTACAAATTCGGGACATCATTTGCGCAGATCGGAGTACTTACTTCGTACCCGGAATCAGGATACAACCACAGTAGTTTTCTCACGGGCGATGGAAACACGCTCATCTTTATGGATGAAGTTCCTGCAGGACGCGGGATAAAATCGCTGGACGTTTCGAACATGGGTAACCTTACAGTGAACCAGGTCTTCCGTTCGAACCAGGGAAATACGCCGCACAATCCGTACATACTCGGAAACGATGTTCTCATTGCAGCGAATTACACGGATGGTGTGCAGATTTACAACATCAGTAATCCATCCGGAATTTACCGTTCGGGTTATTTCGACACCGATACGCTGATCAATTACCCGAATTACACGCAGGCGTATCACGGATGCTGGGGAGCGTATACCGATCTTCCTTCCGGGTTGCTGCTCGCAGCGGATATGCAGAATGGATTGTATGTACTGGATATTTCCAGCGCGATCACTGCGACTACGCCGCTTGCAGAACCTTCGGTTTCCGTTAACGCTTACCCGAATCCATTCAACTCGAATTTCTTCGTGAACATGTCCACCACATACGCACAGGATGTAACATGGAGTGTTTATGATGCAACCGGAAGAGTGGTGATGCAGTCCACAGAAAACATTCCGGGAGGTCCGGTCATTCTTGAAATTCCGGCGGCGGAACTTGCACGCGGAATTTACTCGGTGATGATTGAAACCGAAGAGATGGTTTCTACCGTGAAGCTTGTCAAGGAATAATCGATTTTCCGGTTCGTTGATTTTCTGGTTGCTGATTTCGATTGGTCGATTTTCGATTAGTTAATTGGTCGATGGTGCGATCGTTCATCAATCAGAAATTGTCTCATCAGCTAATTGTTTTACCACTATTGTCCGGAGAAATTTTGTCTCCTGTTTATCGTGCTGAATCCTTTGAGGATATCGGGATATTTTTCTCGTCAAAGAAAATAAGTCCCTTGCTTATGTAACGCCTTCGGCGTGTCGCCACAGATTCGCAGATTACGCAGATTTTAGGATTTGAATCTTCTCAATTCCTGTGGCTACTCAGCAATGAAATTAATCGGGCATTAATTTTTTTAATCTGCGCAATCTGCGAATCTGTGGCAAACGGGTCCGCTGCGGCGGACCCAGGCTAAGATTTGATTTTATCAATTCGAGATAATCGATAACATTTTACAGGACAACAATGATTGCTTCACCAACCAATCAATTTGGGTATAGTTGTTGATGCAATGCGTCGTGAAATTTTACCTGGCCCTTCCTGTTTTTCTTCTCTCGGTTTGCTGTTCCGCACAGAGTTTGCGTGTCAACATCAACCGCATTCTGCTCGATACCATTCCGTATACCATTGAGAGCAGTCCGCTTTCCGTGGTGCGTTACCGGGTGGTGAAGATCCAATGCCGGAATGAAAGCGCATTACCCGTGCGCATTACCAAAGTGAGAATGGTTAACAGTTATTACGCTACGAAGATTGAGCGCAATACACTGAACGCGTACCCGGAGATTTGTGATCCGGGAAAAACGTACGAACTCTCCTTCTCGATTTTTTCCACCGACAGCTGCCGTTATGTGATCTATACCGGCAATGGAGATTCTGTCTCAGTTCGTCTCTGGTCGCGCAAGCCGGTTTTTCTGGAATTCGAAAAACCCGTTAACATGCTGAACGGAGTGGATGGGCAAATGACCACTGTGAATTATACGGTTGTGAACCGGTCGGCCGTTCCGGTTTCGATTGACACCATCCAGCGGAGGGGTGCTTTGTGGGAATGTAATGCTCCGGTGCCGTTCTGGCTGGCACCTGGTGAAAAATACCAGCTCGTATTCCGTTGCTATGGCGATACCGGTGCAAAAATGTTTTCGTACATGCGTTTCCATGTTTTCTTTCACCCGGAGAACGGTTATTCGGATTACATCAGCGATGGACCGTTTGTGCATTTCATGCACGGTGTGGTAATCACTTCCGGGACACAGAAGAATTTCGGAAGAATCCAGGCAGGAGAACGGTTGGCGACGAAGATAACCGTGAAGAACATGGGCTTTCACAAATTTGATCTCAGGAAAAGCCAGTCGAACTATGTTACGTTTTCAAAAACCGAACTTGCTCCCGGTGATACCGCGACTGGGTACGTGGAGTGGAACAGTTTTTTCGCGCGCGACTCATTCCGCATGGAAATTCCGTTGTTCACGGATGTACGGAATGGAAAATCAACGATGACGTTTCGGGGAACTGTTGGAAGTTCCACCGACAGAGAAAAATCGGTGAACCCCGATTCGATGATCTGGGTCGAAGCCACGCACATCGATTGCGATACGCTTTACCGGAGCCAGTGGCGATTGGAAAAAATAATTCACTGCCGGAATAATTCACCCGTACCGATTCTTGTTACGCGCGCGAGTACGGGTGACGGAGGTTCCTATGCAGAGTATCCGCGTGAGCCGATTCAACCCGGTCAGAGTTTCGAGATTAAATTTGTGCAGGACCTGAATTCACGTGTGGGACGGTTTAGCCGTGGTGTATACATGCACATCCAATTCCTGGATGGAACAAACTGCGAAGTGACGAAAGTTGTGAGCGTGACTGGTTTTGTGGTGAAGGATATTTGATTTGGAGGGACGCAAGGGTCCTAACCCTGAAAAGGCTCTTAGCCTTTTCAGGGTTAGGACCTCCTCACACCAACCTGGCTAAAATTTTTAGCTATCCGTTAAATGTCTTGACGACGGCCTTCCGCTGGTCTACGTTTGTGTAACAACAAGCAGGGAAAGACATGATCGCGAACACTCAAACATTCCAGGGAAGAGGAGCACAGCTCAATCCGCACAACCGTTTTTTCAAACAGGAACGTGTA
>DATHKF010000044.1:0-4765 GCA_035489505.1 Bacteroidia bacterium
GGTGTTTTCAAAATGCCGGAGGAACGGCTCATTGGTCACGTGCTGTTTACGAAGTTTGACTGGTCGGTCCCGAAATGCGACATGGGTTATTTTATCGACGGCGAGGAAGCTGGTAAAGGATACGGAACCGCTTCAGCGAAAATGCTCGCCGACTGGGGATTTTCAGAACTGAAACTCGAAAAAATCACCCTGCGGGTCTGGCCGGAAAACCTGGTTTCGATTGCGGTAGCGAAAAAACTCGGTGCACGGGAAGCGGGTCTTGCCAAACGGGATTTCCGCACGCTGGATGGGAAGGTGCTGGATTGCGTCTATTACGAATTGTATCGCTGATCTGCTGATTAATGGTGTGTGCGGAATGTGCTGATTTGCTGGTGTGCTGATTTGCTGATGCGCTCACACATCTTGCCTGACCTCGGCTCCGCTCGGTCTGACAAGTGGACCCTATCAAAAGTCTTGTTGAGAGACGTGTAGAAATCGTCCTTCGAATCACACGGGTGTATTGAAACCGCTTGTCAAACCGAGCGGAGCCGAGGTTGGACAAGGCACATTAGCAAATCAGCACATTAACTTATTAGCACATTAATAACACCTCATAAAAAGTTCCGCTCATTCGAGTATTTTTGCACTTTCTAAATCATTCATAACTCATGAAATTCTTCATCGACACAGCAGATCTCGCACAAATCAAAGAAGCACAGGAATTAGGTGTACTTGACGGCGTAACTACGAACCCTTCACTGATGGCGAAGGTTGGCATTGCAGGCAAAGAAGCCGTGATGAAACACTATGTCGACATCTGCACTATTTCCACCGGAGATGTAAGCGCGGAAGTGATTTCGACCGATTACGAAGGCATTATCCGTGAAGGCGAAGAACTTGCGAAACTGCACAAACAGATTGTTGTGAAAGTACCGATGATCAAAGACGGTATTCGCGCAATCAAATATTTTTCTTCCAAAGGAATCAAGACCAACTGTACCCTGGTATTCTCTGCCGGACAAGCACTGCTTGCTGCCAAGGCGGGAGCCACATACGTATCGCCATTCATTGGTCGCCTGGACGATGTGTCCGTTGATGGGCTCAACCTGATTGAAGAAATCAGAACGATCTATGATAACTACGGTTTCACCACACAGATCTTAGCAGCATCAATCCGTCACCCGATTCACATCATCGAATGTGCAAAAATCGGCGCTGATGTGGCTACCTGTCCGTTGAGCGTGATCCTTTCCTTGTTGAAGCACCCGCTGACCGACAACGGCCTCGCGCAGTTTTTGGCAGATGCAAAAAAGTTTGCGTAGGGAGTCGATAGACGGGAGACGGGAGAACGTTTCCGGTACAATCGTCTTTGAAGATGTTTCGATCGTAACTCTGTTCCGTAGCCGGACTATCGCCTATCATCTATCGTCTAATGTCTGTACTACATATCAATCCCGACAAACCCGATCACCTCGCCATCAAACGCGCGGCGGATATACTGCGTTTGGGTGGCATCATCATTTATCCAACAGATACGGTGTATGGAATCGGGTGCGACATTACCAAACCGCTCACGCTCGAACGTTTGTGCAAGCTGAAAGGAATACCGGTTGCGCAGTCCAACTTCTCCATCATCTGCCACGATCTCTCGCACCTGTCTGATTTTACGGTACCTATCAACACACCTGTTTTCCGCGTTCTGAAAAAAGCGCTTCCCGGGCCGTACACATTCATTCTTGAAGCCAATCACCGCGTACCGAAATTTTTTCTTCACAAGAAAAAAACGATCGGTATCCGCGTTCCCGACAACACAATTGTCAGTGAAATTGTTCGCGAACTCGGTAATCCCATTGTTTCTTCTTCCGCGCATTCCAGTCCCGAAGAACTCCTGGAATTTGTTTCTGATCCGGAAGCGATCTTTGAAAAATACAAAGACCTCGTCGATCTCGTGATCAACGGTGGTTACCCCAACATGGAAACCTCGACGGTGATTGATGCTACCGGCGGAGCGTTCGAAGTGATCCGTCCCGGTTTGGGCGCGACGGATAATCTCTGGTGAAGCGGGTGTGTCCCAATAGACGCCCTTCGTCAGGTTCAGGGCCGCCGCCGCTAAGGGCGCAAAGGAAAACGCAAAGGTTGCTGTACCGGGAAAACAAAGCGCCCAGGCAATAGCTTCATGAGAGAGCATACTACGAGTAGTGATGTGCACCTTGCTTGCCTCCCTCGGCTCCGCTCGGTGTGACGTTCGATGGCCCGACACCATCAGCGCATCAGCAAATCGGAAATCAGCACATCATTAAATCGTAACTTGCACCAGTGCGTTGGCTTTTTGTGCGCATCAGCAAATCAGCACATCAATAATCAGCACATTAGTTTGTATGCCGAAAGTCCTCCGCATCATCAATCGTTTCAATCTCGGCGGCCCTACTTACAACGTTTCGTACCTCAGCAAATACCTGGCTCCGGAATACGAAACCCTGCTCATTGGTGGAGAGAAGGACGAATCTGAAGCAAGTTCCGATCACATTGTGCGCAGTCTTGGACTCGAACCGCGGATCATTGGTGGAATGAAACGAAGCATCAACCCGCTCAACGATTACAAAGCATACCAAGAGATCCGGAAAATCATCCGCGAGTTCAAACCCGACATTGTGCACACGCATGCTTCCAAGGCCGGTGCACTCGGACGGTTTGCAGCGATCAAGGAAAAAGTTCCGGTGATCGTTCACACCTTTCACGGGCATGTTTTTCATTCGTATTTCGGAAAAATCAAAACAACTGTTTTCAAACAGATCGAACGTTATCTCGCGAAACGTACCCACGCCATTGTTGCGATCAGCAACCAGCAAAAAAAAGAACTGACGATTGATCATCGTATTTGCATGCCCGATAAAGTGCACGTTATTCCGCTGGGTTTCGACCTGGATCGCTTCCGTACAAACCGCGAAGAAAAACGTAAAGCTTTCCGCGAACAATGGAACATTGGCCAGGATGAAATCGTGATTTCAATCATCGGTCGTTTGGTGCCTGTGAAAAACCATGCGATGTTCCTCGAATCATTCGCGCAGGTTTTGAAACAATCACAACACCCGGTGCGCGCATTGATCGTGGGCGACGGAGAATCGCGGAGCGGGATTGAAGAAAAAGCACGGGAACTTGGAATCCCTTTCAGCAGTCAAGCCGGACCTGCACCCTTGATTTTTACATCATGGATCAAAGACGTGGATACGGTTCTTGCTGCAACGGACATTGTTGCTTTGACTTCCTGGAACGAAGGAACACCGGTTAGCCTGATCGAAGCACATGCGGCCTCCTGCCCTGTTGTAAGTACGCTGGCTGGTGGCGTTGAAGATATCGTTGAACACGAAACCACGGGGTTTCTTTGTCGGCCAGGCGATGATTCAACCTTTGCAAAATACCTGCTGAAACTTACCGAAGACCCTGTTTTGCGCTCCGCTATGGCCGAAAAAGCCGAATCGCGGGTGATTCAAAACTATCACTACCAGCGCCTGGTTAGCGACGTAAATCGCCTGTATTCGGGATTGTTGCTTAAAAAGGCTCAAAAATGAGCAATTTTGATAACTTTGTAGCTTCGTCATAGCCGCCCTATGAAACACAGCAATTTATTCCGGGTTTTTATTGTACTTGCCCCCGTACTCATCCTGTTCATGACCAGTTGCCGCGTATTGTATCCCAACGTGATGCTCACCACTCCGCGTGGATACGAGTTTGATACCTTGAAACTGGACTCCGCAACTTTTGCCACCGAATACAGGCTTGCTCCCAATGACGTTATTGAATTCCGGCTTTTTGCGAATGACGGATACAAAATGATTGACCTTATCAGTGCAGGTCCCGGGCAGAACAACAACGCGATGGTGCGCCAGGGATTTGACTATTACATGGACAGTGAAGGGAATGTGAAACTTCCGATCCTGGGCCTGGTCAACCTCGACAGCATGACTTTGCGCGAGGCGGAAATTCACCTGGAAGAGCGGTACTCGAAATATTACGTGAAACCATTCGCAGTTGTGAAGGTCGCAAACAGGCGGGTTACCATTTTCCCGGGAGAAGCGGGCGATGCGCAGGTGATCCAGCTGCAGAATAATAACACCACGGTGTTCGAAGCAATCGCATTGGCCGGCGGCATTTCTACCAATGGAAAAGCGCACAAGATTAAATTAATACGGCCGACCGATGATCCGGCGCATCCCAATGTTTACCTGATCGATTTATCGACAATAGAAGGAATACAGCAAGGCAGCATCGTTGTTCAGTCGAACGATATTATTTACATCGAGCCGCGCCGTAAGTTTGCTTCACGTACACTTACCGAAGTCGCTCCTATTGTGTCTTTATTCTCTACCGCCGTAACCCTGTATTTCCTCTTCTCCCGACTCTGACCCCATGCTACAGGCTCAGATGAATGATCGGAACGAGACGTTCGACAGATACAAAGAACGTCTGACGAATTTCAGCGTTGAGTTCGAGTTCGGCCTGTTCCTTTTCATTGCGAAAAAAAGCCTGATCTGGATTGCCCTGCTGATGTTTACCGCCTGCGCAACGTCGTGGCTGTATCTCCGCTATTCGCAGAATTATTACGAAGCAGCAACCATTCTCCAGATCAACATCGACAATACGTCGAAAGTGCTGAACATCAACAGCGCATTCGTGGAAGACATTAACGAAGTAGCCTCGGCCATTGAAGTGATCCGGTCGAAAGTTTTCCTCAAGCGCGCGCTGACCAAGCTTCCGTTGCAGATCAGTTATTACGCCGAAGGACGGA
>DATHKF010000045.1:0-3614 GCA_035489505.1 Bacteroidia bacterium
GGCTACCCTTCCACCGATGAGGCAAGACTTGCGTTAGAAATCGTGATCATCAATGGTGTGCGGTCAGATAAATACCAGGTGCGCGACGCAACGGGCATAATCATTGAAGATCCTACGCTACTTCCACCTGCGGGAACAACAGCGCCATTCAGTTTCGTGCTCACCTGCAACGGAGAAGTCATTGCGATCAGCGCAGATACTTACGCATTTCCGGCAGACGCCTGGAACGACGTCACCACAAAAGCCGTTCCGATCATTGCAGACGAATTCTACAACAATCCTGAATCAAACCGGTACAACCTGGAATGTTTCATGGATAAGTATATTACCACGGACGCATTTGATCCGGAAATTACACCAGCTGATCCTCCGTGCCCGGAAAAATATACGTGGAACTACACGCTGAACAATGGAGAAACTCCGCCCGTAGATCTTTTATTCGGTGCACTCAGCGGTTTGTATGAAGACAGCATTCCCGGACTACCGGCAGAACAAGCTGAACAATTCAAAGAACGCATGTTCATGGATATGCTGCGAAGCGCATCCAACATTGCCAACTACCGTTTCGGAGTGGATGGACTGGGACAGGAAGTTTTCACCGTCGTAGACAGCTGCGGAGATCTTCTGGGAACCAGCTCTGAAGAAGATTTCAATTTCCCGATCCAGCAACAGCTGATCCAGATCATGGGTTCAGTGGGAAATGATACACTCAGGGTCATCAGTTCGGATGGAAATGACGGAATTTACTCAATGAGTGCAAACGTGGTGATGGATACCATTAACACGCAGCTGCTGAAAATACAGGTGAACGAAACGATTCTGTCAAACAACGTAGGAGGTTTTGTCCGCTACAAGATTGACTTGACCATGCCGATGTCTTTCTGGCCAACGATCCTGGAAGCAAATACGGCCGACAACTTTTTCAAGGTTGACAAGGACCTTCGCCGCATCGTTTTCCCGGGAGAGACAATAAACGTTCCTGCAGGAGATAACGCGGGAGATTACGAAGTTGTAAAAGTTATCCAGGATGGCACTGATTCTTTCGTCTACGTGAAAGAAGATGTTCCTTCCACAGTTGCCAGTTCAATTGTCGCCTATACAAAATTGCTCCCGATCTATAAACTCACGCAGTTTGCTGATCCGTTAACGAATGCGTTTTATGTAAAACCAGGCGCTGGCGAAGTTGCAGCAAAGGAACTCGCCGACTGGGTGAAAGCGAAATTCTTCAACCACGAAGGCATGCACGTGGTGGAGCACATTCTGCTCCGTCCGAAATACAACCAGGCCGGCCCTCCATTGGCAATATCTGCAGGCAACAACAACGAATTGCAGAATGTTACACCGGCAGGAAATGCAACGTTCCTGAAACAGTTTCCGATCGTGGATGTGGATCAGCCCGGAAAGTTTTTTGAATTCGGTGCAACCGATTACACGGCCGATCTTCGCGCGTTGCAAAAAATCCGTGTGGTTGGTGGTTCATTGAACGACAATACCTACACGGTCCGTTTTGCACAGTTTACCGGAGGCCGCACACGCGTTACGGTTTACGAAAACATTCCTGACGGAACAACTGCCGGCGACCTGCAGTATTCAAAAACATACGTCATCAATTCTGTTCCTTCAGGAATACAGATCCTGATCACCGAACCGAACTTTATTCCTCCGCTCAATGGTGATGTTTACATTACTGGTTCGCTGGACGAAGTGAATGATGGAAAATTCCACGTGGATGTTTTCACACCGTTTCCGGGTGATGTATGGAGACTTGAGTTTGACACTAAGGTGGCCATGATCATCGATGATTTCCTTCCGATTGATCTCGATAACGGTTGCGAAATCTGCAGGTATGAAGATCCGTATTCGCATATCGTTACAGTTATTCTTCCGGCATGGCAAGGCCGTTTCCATAACCAGGATTTCCGGAAATTTTTTGACCGGTCGATCCGCCTGGAATGCCCGGCACACATCGTGCTGAACGTTTGCTGGATCGATTGCAAGCAAATGGGTGAATTCGAACTGCACTACAAAGAATGGCTGCAGGTTCAGGCCAGAAATACCATTGACAAACTCGAAGTTTCAAATGCTCTCAATAAAGTAATCGATGACATTGTACACCTGAGAACTGTATATCCGGAAGGAATCCTTCACGATTGTGAATCAGATCCATCCGGAGAAAATGCCATCATCCTTAATCAAACAATTCTTGGTACCCTGTAAACAGCATATAACATGAGCCACACATTATCTCTTAACAACTACCCGGTATTTGAAAACAACCAGGTTCTGACGAGCACACAACTCAACGAGCTGGCCACATACCTTGATCAGCAGACACGACTTACAAGGCTACGCCTGAATGGTGCCGGTATTCCGTGTGGACTAGAGCCCGGGTACGACATCGTAACAAACAAGCTTACGATTACGGAAGGCACCGGCGTTACTTCCGAAGGCTACCTGCTCGAAACCGGGGCCTGCGAGTTTACAAAGTACAGGACATACACTTTGCCGCTGTCGGTTGAATATGACCCGTTCATTAATCCGAGCACTGCGTTGCAGTACCCGATATGGGAACTTCTTCCGGCAAGTTATACGCCAGTAGGAACCGAAGTCGTTACACCGCTTGACTTTACATTCGTGAACGGCGTAACACCCGGACAGAAAAAAGTGGTCGTGCTGTTCGCTGAATGGGTAAACGTGCTGAACGATTCATGCCTTGGAAGTTCATGCCAGGCGTTTGGTGGTGAGTTCACCATGACGTTGCGCAAGCTGCTCATGAATGTTAGTGATCTCGACCTTCTTCTTGCAGAACACGGAAGCACGGACCTTACATACACGGCAAAATTTGATTTGCCGGATCTCCTGTCAACGCGACCGCTTTTCGATCCGCTTCTTGCACACAGCAGAGATTATTTCCAGTTCTCACAGAACTTTAAAAATGCTGCTGCCAGTGTATACAAGCGCGTACCTACAGATCCGAAAGACCTGCTTAACGTATTGCGCCAGACGTATACGATCTTCGAACCGATCCTGAAAAACACATACAACAACGTTAACCCTTTCCTGGATGCACAGATTCCAAATCTGAATGTATGGAATGAAATCATGGATGGCGTAAACAGTCCTACAAACGGGGCAAGTTATTTCGGCATCCAGTACTTCTATGATTTCCTGCGCGATCTTCTCCTGGCATACAACGAATTCAGGGATGCTGCATTCGCATTGATGTCTGACTGCTGCTTCGACACGCACCTGTTCCCGAAACATCTGCTCCTGGGTGAAGCTGTTGTTGTTGATCCCGACAAGCCTTCGAAATACCGCAATTATTTCGTTGGTGTTCCGATGACCCCGGAACAACGCGATGCCGAAAAAGTCCTGGTTGCTTCGCACGTTCGAATAGCCCTGATGGTGCGTATGTTCGATGTCACCTTCGTTCACAATCCAGGTGTGGTAAGCCCGCCTATAACGCGCATCACACCAAGTTTTGAAAAATGGGCCAAACTTTCCGACCGGTCTATTCCGGGATATTACAAAATCAACGTCAGCGATCCATTACTCGGAACGTTGGAGCGCGTATGGAATTACCAGAACGTACTTCGCAACAAAGACGTAGCGGG
>DATHKF010000046.1:0-3239 GCA_035489505.1 Bacteroidia bacterium
AGAACCAACGTCGAACTGTTTTGATACCGCGCAACTGGTTGTAACTGTAGCTCCGGGACCACAGGTTGCGTTCCTTGCACCTGCAGTCTGCGAAGGCACGCCGTTGGTATTTACCGATCAGTCGGTGATTGCCAGCGGAAACATCAGCGAGTGGGATTGGGATTTCGGAATCGGCAGTTCTGCTGCAGATACGTCTGATCTCCAGAATCCGAACTTCGTGTATCCATCGCCTGGTTCGTATACCGTTACGTTAACGTGTACATCGAATAACGGTTGTTCGACCACGCTCACGCAGCCGGTAACGGTTTATGCAAATCCTGTCGCCAACTTCTCGGCCAACACGGTCTGTATCGGTTCTCCAACTACGTTTACTGATCTTTCTGTTGCCGGTTCAGGAAACCTGAACATCTGGGGCTGGGATTATGGCGATGGTTCTCCGTTTGGAAACACTCAAAACCCAACGCATACGTACACGAATGATTCAACGTACGATGTAACACTTATTGTTCAGAACACGAACGGATGTTTCGATACGATTATTCTGCAGGCCATAACTGCTCCGCAACCTCAAGTGCTGTTTACGGCAGATGATTTTGAAGGATGCCCGGTGTTGTGTGTGAACTTCCTTGACCAGACTACCATTGCCAGCGGATCTATTACCGGTTGGGAATGGAATTTCGGCGACAGCACAGCGAATTCATTCACGCAGAACCCGTATCACTGTTATACCAACACTGGAGTTTATACCGTAACGCTCACGACAACATCCAACCAGGGTTGTATCCAGACGCAGGTATTCCCGAACATGATTACCGTGTTCCCGACACCAACCGCGATCTTCGCTGCCACTCCGCAGGTTACCACGGTAACGTACACCGACATCCAGTTTACGGATATGTCGCTTGGTAACCCGGTATCGTGGTTGTGGAATTTCGGTGACGGAGCTACCAGCGGTGATACATCGTTGCTGCAGCATCCAATGTATTCGTATTCGCAGGAATACGGTTCGAATTACACAGTAACATTAACCGTAACCAACCAGGAAGGTTGCACGGATGATACAACGCTCACCGTAATTGTGGAACCTGAATTCACATTCTTTATTCCGAATGCGTTCACACCAAATGGTGACGGAATGAACGACGTGTTCTTCGGTACCGGTATTGGCATTGCGAAATACGAAATGTGGATTTTCGATCGTTGGGGCAACCTGATCTTTACGTGCAGCGATCTTAACCAGACCTGGGACGGAACGGTTCAGGGCAAGGGCGGAGATTTATGCCAGATTGATACTTATGTATGGAAAGTGGCCATTACCGATGTGTTCGACAAGCGACACAAGTACATCGGTCACGTTTCATTGATCCGATAATTGCCGTTGTTAATTAAGGTAAAGAGGAGCTTCCGGTGGAGGCTCTTTTTTTTGCCCTGGTTCGACTCCGCTCACCATGACAAAAAACGACTCCGCTCATCATGACAAAAAAAGGTTTCGCTCGGGATGACAATCATCTTCGATTGAAAATCCTTGTCAGACCGGCCCCTCCATTCGTCTGGACAGGCTCTGCCGGGGTCGACAAAAAAGAAGAGAACGTGTTGGAATCTTTTGATTTTCTGCCCTTTTGAATCCAACGTTTTTTTCGTTAGCTTTGTTTAGCAAACACTTCCAGATCATGAAAAAGATTTTACTTGCATTTGCATTCATTTGCAGCACTTCCTACGCGTTCGCGCAATACAGTTATATCGAAACTGGCGCTAACGGGAATACAGTCATCCAGGGAACATACAATACTGATCCTGGTCTGGTGGCCGGCGACAGCAAGAACACAGTGGCAATCAAACTTGCGGCTGTATACAAAGTGGGTGTATGGAAGTACTGGCACGAAAACGGATCGCTTACAGCTGAGGAGCATTACGATCCTTCCGGTAACCGTACTGGTGTCTGGAAAACATGGAACCTTGACGGCACAGTGGCTACCGAAATCAATTTCACCACCGGCATGGCAACTTATTACCATGCTAACGGCGCGAAAGCTGAAGAAGGCGGAATCAACAGCCTGATGCAGCAAACCGGAGCCTGGAAAGGCTGGCATGCAAACGGACAATTGAATTATACCGGCTCGTTTGATGCGAACGGAATCAAAACAGGAGTGTGGAACTTCTATGATTCCAGCGGAAACAGCATCGGTACGGAGAATCACTAAACGATATTTCTATTGACAAAAAAAGCATCCGTACTCCGGGTGCTTTTTTTGTGTTGTTCATTGTACGTTTGGCATTGAGCATTCACGTATGAAATGTCAAACGCACAATTTTCAATGCTCAATGTTCAATCCCTATGAAAATCAAAGATCGTTACGCCGCTGTTGTAGATTGGTTTGAGAAGCATGTTCCTGTTGCAGAAACAGAACTGGTGTACGGGAATCCGTACGAGTTGCTGGTTTCCGTAATTCTTTCCGCGCAATGCACCGACAAGCGCGTGAACCTGGTTACACCGGAACTGTTCAAACGATTTCCCGAAGCAGAAACGCTGGCTGCAGCTACGCCGGAAGAAGTGTTTACCTACATCCGCAGTATTTCGTACCCGAATAACAAAGCGAAACACCTGGTGGGCATGGCGAAGATGCTGATGAGCGATTTCAACGGAGTGGTTCCATCCGAAATTGATGAGCTCGTGAAACTGCCTGGGGTGGGCCGTAAGACGGCGAACGTTATCGCTTCCGTGATCTACGATAAACCCGCTATGGCGGTGGATACGCATGTGTTCCGGGTCTCTGCGCGGTTGGGACTCACCAAGGGCGCTAAAAATCCATTACAGGCCGAGCAGCAGCTTGTGAAGCACATTCCGGAAAACCGCCTGGCTGTGGCGCACCATTGGCTCATTCTGCATGGGCGTTATACCTGCCTGGCGAGGAGTCCAAAGTGCGAAGAATGTCCTTTCACGGGATTTTGCCTCTGGTATGCGAAGAACAAATCAACTCTAACTGCCTCATCAGCCAGTGAAAGAGCGAAAAAATGAGGAAAATCGTGCTTCAGTTTTTGCAGGAATGAAAAAACTTGTATTTTTGCCATCCCGAAAGGGAAATTACCACGGAATGGTAGTTCAGCTGGTTAGAATATCGCCCTGTCACGGCGGAGGTCGCGGGTTCGAGTCCCGTCCGTTCCGCAAGAAGCTTCAGAGAAATCTGAGGCTTTTTTGTTTTATGGATGGGATACTATGTTTACATCATTAAGAGTCTTCG
>DATHKF010000047.1:0-4856 GCA_035489505.1 Bacteroidia bacterium
CATTTACCATGCAAGGCGGCGACGGAAACTGGCGTAACCCGCTTGTGGAAGTGAATGGAACCAATTACGCGTACTATCTCGATACGGATGGAGAACGCTCCAAAGTATGGATTGCGCCAAACGGAGTAAACTATACACCGGCTGTGGTAAATACAACACCCGGTGTGGGCGTATTCACTGATCCTTCAGGCTTCGTATACACGTACCCGGAAAATCTGTTGTATGAAAGCGATTTCATGGCCAATTGGAAACCGGGCTGGGCAAAATCACTGGTGCAGTATCACCCGGAATACTGTTACTACGAAACATGTCGTGAATACAGCGAATACCAGACCGCCGCAGACAGTATGACCAGCGATGAGTTTGATAACCTGCTTCGTTCAACAAATACATTTGCCGAAGCGATCACAGCGGGATTCATCAAACCAACACATGCATCATTCATGGATCCGAATGACCGCGTGTACGATTGGTTTACGTTGAGTACTACACATGCTTACGATCCGTTTGTGACCAACTCCGGAACATTTGGTTCTTACAGCACTGCTCTTTCAGCCACATTCGCCAGTTATACGACTGACGGAACGAGCACGTACACCATGCTTGAGACGGCAGCAATGGCTGCGCGATGCGGAAACAATTACGGCGTGTACCCAGCCGCAGTGTGCATGGATTTTGGTGCCGACTGGATCGTTGCGGGTGATCCCGCTGTGAACGACAGTATCCGCGACATGGAATGGGCCATGCTCAAATCATTTTACCTGAGTACAAAAACAGGTTTACAAAACGACCGTGCAGACGAAGAAGCACTCACCGGTTGCGAAGCATTGAATGATTGCATCGGACAGGGAAATGATTTTAACCCGGTTGCTGCAGGCATGTTCAACTTCACATTCATGAGCTGGACATCTTCGCCGTGGCTTGATTCCGATCAACCTTGCAGCAGTACGATGTACATGCTTTACGCAGGAAAACACAAACGCTTCCCTGATCCGGAAGATGTTCCGCAGGTAAGTCCGCAGGATGCGGCGTACCAGGTGTATTTACAAACCGGGCAATGTCCTGTTGCATTCCAGTTCCAGGAATTATTGTCAGCAATTGCGTTGAAAGGTGATCTCGATTCATCAACATTCGATATGTTGCTGTACCCGCAGTACAATGCGCTCTACCTCACGCAGGGAAATTTCGCAGGATACCCGATCACCACTGCCGATTGGTTCTGGAGCGGCGACAGTACGGTTACAGGCGATACGCTGACGATTGCCTGGATTGATCCGGACAATTCGAATGATACGATGTGCAACATAATTCTTGACCGCACAGGATCATCGATTACCGATTGGGATCAGATCATTGGGTTCCGTCAATTGCAATCAACAGGTGTTGATGGTTTTGGAAACAGCACGTTCACGGTACTTGCGATGCTGGCCAATCACCCAGACTCATTGTTACCGTGGAGGTATGAAGAAATCGAAGGGTACACATCGTGTCTGGACCTGGACAGTTGTTTATTCCCGGAAGATTGTGAACCAACTCCGTTTGCGCTCGACATTCTGAATCTCATGACCGGGCTTGCCGTAAACGACAGTTTGCTGGATACAAACGTTGAGCTTTCTGATCCGATGTTTGCCGCGCTTGTTACTCCGCGCATCAAACAGAAATTAGGCACACCCAATTCCGATCTCCGCTGGATTTGGAACAGCACATTAAAAACATTTACAATCCAGGATAACCTCGGAACCAACAAGATTGTGTTCAAAGTGGTTTCACAGACTCCGGGAGCAATCAGTCTTACACCGATCAATTCGTTCACGAACCTTGAACCGTCGTATGAAAACGTTTTTGACATCCGCGGACTCGACGGGGCCGGTGCCACATACGTTGATCTGCACATGCAGGCATTTTTCTACGGAGCAGATACAGTTGGGATCAGCATGGGCGATTGCGGTCACCCCACTCCAATGGCCTGCGATCAACAGGAGCATCACGTACGCACCGACCTGGAGAAACTACTCAACGAAAAACTGACCGAGCGTCCGTTTACCGGCGACATTAATCTGTTCGCCGCAATCAACATGACGCCGTTGCTCATATCGTATCTCCCCGACTCTACAGATACCACGTACAGCGAATACGTTGTTTATTACGACGACGAAAGCGAAGAAACAGTTTTGTATGATACGCTGCACTTCACCATCGCCGGATGTCATTTGGATCTCTGGCATACCAATGCAGTCGATACATTCCTGGTGATGGACAGCCTGGTGAGCGTGAGCAACCTCACCGGTTACGGCTTTGCCGACGCGTATGGCAATTACCACGATTTCTATTTCACCGCGCAGTATTTTCACGAAGACTCCATTTATACCGACACGATATACGGAACATCCTGCTGGCCGCTGAAGAATTGTTTTGAATGCCCCGACACTTCTGCCTTTATGCAAACGGAAGAAGAGGAAGAGGAAATGATGATGATGTCGATGATGGAAATCGAAGAACAGGATAGCCTCGATGTATTATCCGGCGTACAGTATTTTGAAATGAGTGCCGTTTTCTACGATGAATATGTGGAAACCGTGGATGCGCTCAATGACCGTAACGGCTGGACGCTGAGTGACCCGGAGTACGTAGATACAGTGAGTTATCTCGAATACGCACGCAGAGGATACAAGTACGTGCATCGTTCGATGATGAATTACATGAACAATTTCGATCCGCTGATGGATGATCATGATCTTATTGTTCATCCAGACTCGTTTGTATTGTACCATGGCCGGGGATTGAATGTAGAAATGGAATACGAGAGGTACCTGACAGCTGTACAATTGTACAATGCGAGGGCCCTGCTGAACATTGCGTTTACTGCTATGATCCCTGTGACAGATTCTGTGTTCTATCACCGTCGTTTCGCGGATTCACTTCAGGCCTACATTGTTTACCTCAATGGAATGCCTTCGGCCACCACAGAGGGTGCCGGTATATTGACCTGGTACACCACGATGGGTTATTATTATCCAACCGGTGATTCCTGCAGCACGTTGTACGCAATGTATGTGGAATCGTGGCGGAATTATATTGAAGCCCAGGAAGCAGACACCAGTTGTCCGTTTTATTACCTCACCACTCCATTGTACAGTTATGGCGATTTCCTCGAGCGGAATTTATGCGCCGACAATGCAGGATACACTGAATTCAACCAGTACATCGAAGGATTTAATGACAATGCCTGCGGCTTACGAATTCCTTACAACGATACAGGTGGAGTAAGTTACGGCCTGATGGAAGAAGGTGGAATGCTGATGGGCGAAGAAGAGGAAGGTTGTGAAGAACTCTACCTGATGTACCTCGCCAAAATCGGAGCGTTCAACGCTGCCTTCTCGCCAACGCATCACATTGATACCTTGTATTGGTCATACGAAGCTTTCCTGAGAGCAGGCAAATGTCCTTGCGTAGAAGCTTATCTCGTCGCGCTACAAGAATACATCAAGAATGACGATCCGGAAAATCCACCTCCGGGAGACATTGATCATTTCGAAGGATGTACACCAGGTACAAACATCCTTGAAGATCCGTGCAAAGACGCTTACGCCGCATATTATTTCGCTGCCTTGGAGTACAACGAATATGCCGATGATTCCGATGAGGGCAATGGATTTGAAGACCTTGAAACATTTTATTCGTACGAAGAATTTACAGCCAATGAATTGTGCTTCTGTGTGGAAGAATTCCTTGCCCTCGTTGATGCGATAAAAGCGGGTCTCTATGATGATCAGCAGGAACTCGCGTGGGCAAAACTGCATTTCAAAGATGCATGCATTGCAAAACTTTTACCGCCGTGTCGTCCGAATATTCCGCTGGATACATTCATTTCTCCCATTGTGCCGTACAACAATCCGTGCGCACAGAACATGATCAACAACGCAATGGCCAATGCGCAGCTGGCGTACGACAATTATGTGGACAGTCTTACTACAGTGATCGCCGATCGCTACCGTGCGCATTGCATGGGTGCAACAGAAGATTTCACAGCGCGTTACCAGGACAAGGAATACCACTATACGTTGTATTACTACGACCAGGCGGGTAACCTCATCAAAACAGTTCCACCGGAAGGAGTTGAGCTTCTCGATATCGACGAGCCTGGTGATGCCGAAGAAGTGGCGATCAAAAACGATCGCCTGAACGGAACGCAAACGGTGTTTACACAACACCGGATGGCAACGCGTTACGAATACAATTCACTGAACCAGCTGGTGCGCCAAAGTATGCCTGACCAGGATAACATGGATATCTGGGAAACGACACTGCCGAATGGACTCGACAGCCGGTTCCAGATTACGAAGACACAGTTCGTCAGCGCTTCACGCGGGTATTGTTCCGGAGCGATCAACATGGGAGGTGGATTATTACGCGGCATGGTGTATGTGACCGACGATGGCGGAGCTACGTGGACACGTTTCGGTGGAGAAGTGGGTGCCGACATCAACAAACTTTTCTGGGCAAGTTCTTCCATTGGTTACGCGGTAGGCGATCAAGGAACTGCATTAAAAACAGCCGATGGCGGCAACACGTGGGACATGCTTAACACCTGGGGCGTGACACAGGTTGGCGCGAGTAACACACTGAATAATTTCAATGACGTGTATTTCACAAGCACCACCAACGGTGTAATGGTGGGAGAAAATGCCCTGCTCATTTACACCACCAACGGAGGGACATCGTTCACCATGCAGGATATGACTTCCGGTGGTAATACGTTGCTCGCAACAGACGACATTACTTCGGTGACGTACGACGGGTCGGATTACTACATCACGGTAACGCGCGCTGTTATAGGTCAACCTTCACAGGGGTTC
>DATHKF010000048.1:0-2895 GCA_035489505.1 Bacteroidia bacterium
ATTCGCGTAGTGTTGAAAATACACCAGCCCACCGGTGATGGTGATTCCTGTTTTGGTTTTGTAGCTAATGCCGGAGCGGACACACCACTGGAAAATATCACCGTCAACGGGTTCGAAACGAAAATTCGCATCACTTACCCACGACCAGTTGGACCGGAACCGGTACTCCGCAGCTGCGGTGGTCCAGATCATCCTGCGCGTTTGTACGACAGGTGC
This sequence comes from Bacteroidia bacterium, assembly GCA_035489505.1. Lineage (GTDB taxonomy): Bacteria > Bacteroidota > Bacteroidia > Palsa-965 > Palsa-965. The sequence continues at coordinate 217 of DATHKF010000048.1, forward strand.
GGACTGCGCAGCAGCGGAAACCGAAATAAAAATAAAGGCAATGAAAAGAAAACGTTTCATGAATTATTCAATATTGGGTTGCGGTGTAATGCGCAGGTACGGTTTGATGCGCGTATATCCTTTGGGAAAACGTACGGCAATTTCTTCGTCTTTGATAGCGGGGACAATAACCACGTCTTCTCCATGAATCCAGTCTGCCGGTGTGGCCACGCTGTAATTCGCTGTGAGCTGAAGCGAATCAATCACGCGAAGTAGTTCTGTGAAGTTGCGGCCCGTGCTTGCAGGGTAGGTGAGTGTAAGTTTCACTTTTTTGTCGGGACCGATCACAAACACTGAACGTACAGTGAATTTTTCGCTGGCGTTTGGATGGATCATGTCGTACAGCGTGGCCACATTCCGGTCGGCATCTGCAACAATCGGAAAATTCACCGTGGTGTTTTGCGTTTCGTTGATGTCCTTCACCCAGCCGTGATGTGAGTCGAGCGGATCAACACTAACCGCAAGCACCTTCACACCGCGCTTGTCGAATTCCGGTTTTAATTTGGCGGTCTTTCCGAGTTCGGTGGTACACACCGGGGTGTAATCTGCAGGATGCGAAAACAATACTCCCCAGCTGTCGCCGAGCCATTCATGAAAGGAAATTGTTCCTTCTGTTGTTTGCGCGGTGAAATCCGGCGCGGTATCTCCTAATCGTAGTGACATGTTGTTTTGATTTTAATTGGTTTGACTTTTGAGATTTGTTTTTTCTAATTCAACAAGTGATTTTCCCGTTCGGGTAAAAGGTGCGGAACCGCAATGCGTTGCAAAGCCGGAACACCAACAGAACCCGGTATACCCGGAACAATATCCGTTTCAATATTGAACCGCTCCACGTACTGAAGTTCTTCGATTCCCCGGCCAGGCGCGGACGGATCACCGCTTTTGAGGTGCACCACGCGTCCATGCGTGAACGCATAATCTACGAGAAGCGTGTTGATCTGTTCCTGCGAGAAGGCATGTTGTCCTTCCCGTTTTCCAACGTAAACCTTTTTGCTTTCGATAGGCACGTATTTTAATATTTCCGTATTCACGAGTGCATCGTACAATACAACATCGGCTTCGCCCAGCGCGTTGACGGCTTTGATCGTGATGAGTTCAGGATCACCGGGACCGGCGCCTACGAGTGTTACTTTGGGATATATGATTGTGTGTGACATTTTGATTCGATTTTCGATTGTGTAATTTTCAATTTGACAATTTCACGCGGCATTCTGCGACACGCGTCAAGCGGTGGGAGGGAAGTGCGCATCAGCCAACATCGAAAATTACTCTTACGGAAAACAAAATGTTTAATGATCGGCTTCATGGTTGTCCCGGTTTTGTTTTTTCCAATTCTGCTCTGAGATTCTGCATTCAAAATTATTTTTGTCTGATTGATTTTTAATTTTTCCGAGACGGCGGGCAAAAAATAAGCCCCCTTGGTTTGTACCAGGAGGGCTTCGCTCAACACACCAACAATCTTCTTCACCTGAGCATATCACCTTCCGTACTGCAACGCATGCAGCAGCACATCATACACATCATGTATGAAGGCAGGTGGGTGATAGCGGTGAATTTCATGTTGATATTTTTCAATTTTAGTGAACCCGGAATTCCGGATCGCATGGCGCAAAGATATATGCGTTTTTCAGATTAAATCAAATTTGATCGAAAAAAAGAAGGTGTTGATACATCATTCGGGCGCTTTGGGCGGCCTCAAACCCCTGAGAATAAAGGGGCGCAGGCCAACCCATCAAATGTTAAAAAAGCCTGCTTAAACCGGGATGAATCATTGAAAAATATCCGTGATTACACATAAGAACTTATCTTGCCGTGATAAAATCAATTTCATGCGCAAGATTAAAATACTCCTCCTCCTTTTCGTTCTGTGTGTTGCAACAAACTCGTTTGCACAACTCAGCGAGGCCGAAGACAAACAGGTGAACAAGGCACTGAAGCTCTTCAACAAAGGCAAACACGACAAAGGAATTGCCACGCTCGATAAGGTTCAGAAAAACAATCTTCAGAACGAAGATCTCTGGAGGTATCGCGTGCAAATGGAATACAGCCGATACATCGTGCAGCTGAACAAAGACCTCGAGACTGCAGAAAAAAAGTACGGCGGTTCGAAACGCGAGCAGAATAATTTCCTCGACAAATCAAAATCGTCGGGTTACGAAATTGAAATGCTGGCGGCCGCATCACGCGCTACTTTGCATTGCGAAAAACAGGAATTGGCTTCCATCATCATTCGCATTTTCATGGTCGATGAAACGAATGATCGTCCGGATAAAGAAGCGAAAGAGGAGTACGCCAAGGGCGAAGAGAAATTCAAAGCGGAGGATTACACCGGAGCCATCCGTCATTACAAGAAAGCCGTTGAGATCGACAGCACATATTACAAGGCTACGTTGTACCTGGGCGATGCGTATTTTCACAATGAAGATTTCGACAAGGCGATCACCTGGTACCAGAAGGCCTGCGACATGCGCCCGAATTTACTGGAGCCGCGCAAGTACCTGACGGATGGGTACATCAAGCAAAAAAAATGGAGTGAAGCTTACGCGGCGTGCATCGACGGAATTGCGGTGTATCCTGATGTGGGCATGTTTATCAAACTCGAAGATATCTGCGACAAGCAAGGTAAGTCGTTTGACCGCC
>DATHKF010000049.1:0-8546 GCA_035489505.1 Bacteroidia bacterium
TTTACGGGTGCATCCATGTTGTTGCACGACACAAATCCATTGCAGTTTAGTTCAACGGAATCTGCGCGCCATGTACAACTCATCACCCACATGTACGTGGTGTTTGCACACATGCCTTTCCGGTTGTTGCGTAATCCGTTCCAGCCTTGTTGCGGAATGTCTGTTTTGAAAATCAGCTCGCCCCACTTGTCGCGGATTTCAAATTGATAATCGTCAGGCGGAAAACCATTTTTAAATACGGGCATGAAGCGCGTAGAGTCGGTGAGATTCCTGAGGTCGAATGTTTCAGGCACAACAGCCAGCGAGTCGCAAACCGTTTGTCCGGCAAGGTTGTCTGCACAAAGCACCGCGAGCAGAATTCCCGTAAAGAGTTGATTTTTCACTACTGAAATTTACAACAATCCGGTTTGCCCGGCGCTGCATGCAGCGGATATTAATTGGCTCCGCGATGGAACATAAACCACACGCAGTTTCCTTTGGGCGAATAGTATACCCGGTCGGCGAGATGACGCATAATCATAATGCCGCGCCCGTTAGGTTCCTCCAGGTTTTCAGGAACGAGCGGATCGCGCACATCCTGCATATCGAAACCATGTCCTTCATCTTCCACAGAAAATGTGAACCATGAATCGCCGCGGACTGCACGGATATATACATAACGCCCGGCTACCGGTTCATTGCCATGAAGAATGGCGTTCGATACAGCCTCACAAAGTGCAACGCGCATATCCACAAAAACTTCATCGCTGATGTTCCAGATTCCTTTGAGACCTTCGATATACTGGTCCATACGCGACATGCCGCTAAGCGAAGAGGCAAGGGCGAGACACGACTGCGCATTGGCATGGGAATAAAGATTCCTGATCTCAGCAGGAAGCTGTGAAGGTGAGTGATGAGGAACTGTGGGCGTAGAATTAGCTTGAGATTGCATAGCGGATACTGGTTTTGAATAGTTGTACGCGCGCTTTCGCCCAACGTTTCCGCTGAACGAACAAATTCCATTCGTATGTAAGATTTAGCCGCCAACTGTACTTCGCCTGTCCGGATTTTGTCCGGTTTCAGGGGGGTCTGCGCCTTTATAAGCGTTCAAACCACATATAGTACACGCCGGTCATGGACGAAAAACGGATAGCATTCAGCTCGCCGTAAGTTTCAAAATTGGGGGGAACGTGCGAATAAATATCGCCGAACGGTGTGTTGTAAAGATTCAGGTGGACCAGCTGACTGTTCTCGTAGAAATAATATTCGTACGTGCATGGCGTTCCGTTCCATGTATAATGTGTGCTGTCGATAAAAACCAGTGTATCATTTGCAGGTACGTTACTGGTCATCACTGTATCGTGGTACGCGGTGAAGACCCACGTTGATCCGCCGAGCGTTTTAAAATCCCACAGTGAACCCGTGGAATTGTTGGATGGTTCCGGGATATTTTCCTGCCGGCATGATCCGAAAATCAACATAGAAGTCAGAACAAAAAACAGGATGAGTGAAGTACGGCGCATGGAGATGGACATCGAATAAATATCGGGCATATTTTCCGTGAATACCAATGCGGTTGAATAAGTGGCTGTGAAAAGAACATAACCGGTAGCAGCATGAAGATAAAACGAGCGTGTTCAGTTTAAGTCTACCGCGAATTATCCACTCACTGTTGTCCGGAGAAATTTTATCTCCTGATTGTGCTGAAGCCATTGAGGATTTTGGGATATTTTTCTCACCAAAGAAAATGAGCCTTTTGCTTATGTAACGCCTTCGGCGTGTCGCCACAGATTCGCAGATTACGCAGATTTTTAGGATTAAACCTTCTCAATTCCGATGATTATTGAGTCAATGAAATTAATTGGGCATTAATTTTTTTAATCTGCGAATCTGTGGCAAACGGGCCAAAGGCCCAGGCTAAGATTTGATAGTATCAATTCGAGATAATCGATACTATTTTATCGGACACAATGATTATCCTTTCGTGCAATTCGCAGCTAAGCTTTCGTTTTTTAATTGACAAATCATCACTACATTGATGTGTACTCATGATCATCCGGTTTCGCTTTACACTTTTTATCCTGGGCTGCGTTTTTTTCTGCGCAATACATGCCCAGCAACCTTCTTATCTCCACTATACAGTTGATGAGGGATTTCCTTCCAATGAAGTTTACGATGTATACGAAGACAGCCTGGGGTACATCTGGTTTGCAACGGATCATGGTGTTTCGCGTTTTGACGGGTATTCGTTCCGGAATTATTCCACTGCCGACGGACTGGTGCACAACACCGTGTTTGGTTTTTACGAAGACTCACGCAAACGCGTTTGGGTGAGGACGTTTAACAGCGCGTTGTGCTGTCTCGAGAATGACGGATTCAAACCTTACATCCACAATGCGCAACTCCAGGCTTTTCTTGGACCGGATTTCATTCAGCGTTTTGCATTTGACCAAGCGGGGAACCTGTGGTTTGTGAGCATACGCGACAAGCTGAGATTACACCGGCAAGACGCTCGCACTGGTATCATCGAGCCGATCGATTTACCTGATGGATTTAATGCGTTCATCCGCGAGCTTGACAGCGGAGAGTTTATTGCCGGAGTTGACAAAACCAATAGCCCAACAATAACATCTTACAATTACGATACCCTGGCATTCACTGATCATACCTGGTTGTTCCAGGTTCAGACGGTGGCATTCAGCGGACGTGATGTAGTCCGCTGCCGGCGTAAAGCCGCAGGAAGTTATATGTTCTCCTTTGATGCGCAGTTGGTTGTTATTGATAACAGGCGGATCTCTTTTCACACCACATTTCCGGAAGTTGTGTTTGACTGCTATGTCGATCCGGACAACCAGTACTGGTTATGCATGAATGGATTTTTTCGGTTTACGACCGGCGTTCCGAACGGACCAACTTTACTCGCTGGTTTTCCCGGAACGAGTATGCTACGCGACCGCATGGGGAACTATTGGTTTGCTACAATCGACGCGGGTGTGTTCATGGCGCGCAATATCCAGGTCACAACACTTAATGCCAGCGGAAAACATTCTCTCGGAGAATTGTTAGCCCTCAGCGTGTATAAAAATAATCTTGTTGCACTCGATAACAAGAGTTCCGTTTTTCGTTTGGAATTTTCCGAAGCGGGAATAGATACTTTGAATTCTGAAAAATTCCCGGAAAGCTTTTCTCGGGCTTATGCCTTCCACCATTTCATAGAAAGTCGTCGCTTCTATATTGGTAGAAGTGTTTACGAGGTGAATGGCCCCGATTTCAGATGGAGTTCATTCAAACGGACCAGTCAGCTCATCCATGGAGGCGCCGTGCGGGGTTATGCGCATACACACGATTCCACGCTGGTCGCGGGAAATATCGGGTGGTACATCATGGGCCCGACAGGAAAGCAGCTATACAATTCTGCAGCAAATGGCTTCTCCGGTTTCTGTACGGCCATTGGAGTGGGACCTGATTATAAAATCTGGGTTGGCACATCAAATGGGCTGTATATTGTTTCTGAAAACAAAACGGTTCCTTTCGAGCCGCAGAACGCGATCTTTCGTCAGCGTGTTACAGATATCGAGTTTGGAACAAAGGGCGAAATTTTCGTCTCCACACGCGGAGGCGGATTGATCGTTGTAGATGGCAAGCGGCAATACAATTTGCTGATGAAGGACGGTTTGAGTTCCGATCTCTGCGGAAACATTTGTGTCGACGACAGCATTGTGTGGCTTTGTTCGAACAAGGGTTTGAACCGCATCGCCATGCGGAAAAAACCGGATGGGTTATCCTTTCACATCGAACAGATCAATACGCAGCACGGTCTTCAGTCCATGATGGTGAACGATGCTGTTCGTGCCGGGGATTTTCTTTTTCTCGCCACCGGAAAAGGCCTTGCGTGGTTTGACGTCAACACGTTCCGGCTTAACCCCGATCCACCACCGGTGTATATTCATACGTTTCTCTCCAACAACCACGAAGCAAAAGTTGCAGCGCGGGACCTGAACTGGGATGACAATAATATTTCGATTGGTTTTATCGCCCTCTTGTTCCGCAGTCCCGGCACGGTCAATTACCGTTACAAACTGCAGGGTTATGAAACCGGGTGGAATTATACCACGGAGCGCATGGCGCGTTACTTTAATCTTCCCCCGGGAGAATACACCTTTGTTGTTTCAGCCATGAACGAAAATGGCATCTGGAATGATAAGCCGGCTACACTCGAATTTTATATCCCTGCACATTACTCGCAAACAACATGGTTTCGCGCGCTCATTATTTTTCTTGTTCTTGCTGCAATTGTTGCAGTCTCTTTCTACTACCTGAAACAGCAGCACAACCGGGCACGCACCGTTCTTGCCCTGGCGCACGCGGAACAAAAAGCACTTCGCGCACAAATGAAACCGCACTTCATTTTCAACTCCTTGAACTCCATCCAGAATTTCATTCTCAACCGCGACGAAGATTCTGCAAACATTTATCTCACCAGTTTTGCACAGCTCATGCGCCGGGTACTGGACCATTCGCGTTTCAGCACCATCGCACTCCAGGAAGAACTGGACACGATGGGTCTTTACCTCGAACTGGAAAAACTTCGTTTTGGCAGCGCGTTTCATTTTACGATCAGGGTGCAGCCCGATGTTCAACCATCAACGCTGCTCATTCCACCTTTGTTTATTCAGCCGTACCTGGAAAACGCAATCTGGCACGGACTTCAGCTTCAAAAAGAATCGCCACAATTGCGTATTGATTTTTCCATCGCGGAAAATAAACTGGTGTGTGTTATCGAAGACAACGGCATTGGCCGCAAACGTTCGATGGAGCTGCAGCGCACACAACAGCATAACTCTATGGGCATGAAAAACGTAGAAGAACGTATCGCGCTGTTGAATTCCACAACACGCGAAAAAATTTCTGTTGAAATTACTGACTTGTCAGACAGTACGGGCAGTGCAACGGGAACCCGCGTAACCCTGTACTTCCCGGTTAACCGAAAAGAGGAATTTTAAATTATGGAGCATACGTTCAAGGCAGTCATTGTTGACGATGAAGAAAGAAGCCGGCAAACTTTAAACGGTTTGATCGCCCGGTATTGCCCGGAAGTGCGTGTCATCGCAGAAGCCGGTTCAGTAGCAGAAGCAAAACAAGTCTTAGCCATGCATAGTCCGGATATTGTTTTCCTCGATATCCGGTTGCCCGATGGCACAGGTTGCGATTTGCTGGAACAACTTCCCGATCGCCGGTTCGATGTGATATTCACCACCGCGCATGACGAATATTCGCTGAAAGCGTTTCACTACGCTGCGCTGCATTACCTGCTCAAGCCCATAAGTTACGTTCAGCTTCGCGAAGCCATTGCACGGGTAAAGCCTGTCGCCGGAAATCTACCCGATGAACGTTACCGGGTTATGCACGATCAGCTCGCCGGGCGAAAAAGTATTGTGCTTACTTCGCTCGAAGGTTTCTCCGTAGCGCAGATCGACGACATTGTCCGCTGCGAGGCCGATTCGAATTACACCCGTGTATTTTTTGCGAAAGAAAAACCATTCATGGCCTCCAGGAACCTTTCTTACTTCGAAGATCTTCTGCTGGACGCCGGCTTTGCACGTATACACAACAAACACCTGGTGAATGTGAAACACGTGCGGCAATACCATCGCGGTCGTGGAGGTCATGTGCAGATGAGTGACGGTTCGCAGGTGGAAGTTTCGGCCCGCAAAAAAGACGAGTTCCTTGAAACGCTCGCGAAATACACGCGGGGTATCTCGTGAGCAATAGACGCAAAGCCTTCGCGTTTTTCTTTGCGTGCTTTGCGCCTTTGCGTCTATTCACGAGCAATCCCTCACGCACTTTCCTGAACCCAATCGACACACTTACACATTCGCCCGGCACACTTACGTATCGGCACGGGAAACGGAATTTTTCATGATTAAGTTTAAAGAGATTTCACAAAAAACCTCTTTTCAAATCTTAATCAATTCCGCAAATGACTAACCTATTTCGTTTCAACATTCTCCGTCCTGTACAGGAATTACCAGGGGGAAGACTCAACAACATCGGGATCAATACGCACGCTCATGATGCATCGACGTGGTCGCAAGACCTGTTTGATCTCTGCGAACAGAACGATCATGCTGCAATTTATGACATGGCGGTGACCTTCCTGAAGTCGGCCGGATCAGTTCCTTCTTATGACTCGCTGAATATATCTGCACTCCTCCAAGAGGCCGTTGATTACCTGAGAAAAAAAGGGCGGAACCTGGATGCCGCGCACTTCAACGGAATCTTCGACATGCCTAAGCTCACGCCGTATTTTGCGGTCCCTACTACCGGCGGTGACTCACTTTACGTAAAAAACAAACAGGCTATTGAGGACACAATCCTTGCCCTTGCTTTTCTCAGCAAGCTGGGTAACAAAGAAAACATTAATCACACACTGATCTTCAGGGCCAACCAGCTTCTCGCTTTTGCGAATTTCCGTTCAGGATTGCTTACGCAAAACGACCTCGACATGGTCATGGCCAAGCCGGTTGTACTTCCCTACTGCCGGTACAACAAATGCACGAAGAAGTACGAAATCATTGAGCCATTCAATTACCTCGATCTTAAACTTTTGCCGGAAGAACCGACGCGAGGTGAAGGTGAAGGAGAGGGCGGGGGCGGGGGCGAGACCGGGCCGTCGCAGCCACCGCAAGATCGCGGGGAACCCGATTGCAATTGCGACTGCGGACAACCCGGTTGCCAGGCTCAGAACAAATGCTGCGCGGAAATAAAACCATACATAACGGACCTGATGGTTGTGCGCGAGGAGTTAAAGCGTTACGAAGCCAAACATCTCGCGTACATCGAGAACATCATGGTTGGTGAAGAACGCACACGCAATCACCGCAACCTCGAACGCACAGAAACATTGACAGAGAGCGAAACAGAAACGACCAACTCGCTGGAAAAAGATCACCAGGTGGAAGACCGTTTCAGTCTCAAGTCGGAGATTGAGAAAACGCTGCAGGAAGATATGTCCATTGAAGCAGGCGTAACTGTTACTGCAGATTTCGGTACCACGCAACTCGATGCGAATTTCAATTTCTCCTATGATCTTTCGAAAAGCGAATCGCAGCAGATCTCCCAGGATTATGCCCGCAACGTGATGACGCGTTCAGTTTCGAAAGTGGAAGAAAAAGTGCGCGAGTTGAAATCCGTCAAGCGCACTACTGAAACGGAAGAAACAAACGAACATAAGTTTCTCAATGTTGGCACAAAGCACATCGTGGGGCAGTACCACTATGTGAACATGATCAACAAGGCGCAGGTGATGAATTACGGAAAGCGCCTGATGTTTGAGTTCGTTCTTCCTGAACCGATGGAGTTGTATAAAGAGCTGTTGAAAAAAGATGTGCTGCCGTTTGGTATTACAGAACCAAAGAATCCGCCGGTGAGAATTGACCAGGTTCACCCGGGTCCTATCATACACTTTAGTGATCCGGGAATACCATCCATTCCTACCACTGTGTATTCTGATAATCTGGATACGGATCCACTGGTCGTTGCAGAACTTGGCCTGTATGATGAGAACGGTCTGTTCAATTATCTCGACCTGATCAAGTTCTACGGCCTCACGGCAATCGATCCAATGCCAGACTCGGATATTTACATTCCATTCTCTTTCCAGAACTCTGTAAAAGTACAGGGTGAAAACGAAGTGCTCACATTCAGTGAAACCGTAGCCACTATTCCAAGCGGCTACAATGGGCGAGGTATGCTGATCGATATAAAAGGTTATGATACGGCGTTTCACCCGGATCAGGCACCTGACGACGGTCCCGTACAAATGCAACTGGAGTGGTTCGTGGATGGCATTCACAGCAGTCATATTCCGGTTGAAGGCGGAGCTGGTTTGATTTACAGAACACCTTACCCGCCTGTTCCATTTGATATCGATGCAACACAGGGCTCAACAGTTAAAGTTGCCATTATGGCAAAATCCTCTGTTGGAATTACCGGAAGTGGCTGGATCAGATGTGATATCAGTGCCCAAGCCAAAACCAAATGGCAAACTTCCGTTTGGGAAAAGATCATGGCGAAATACAACCAGGATAAAGAAGAATTTGAAACTGCACGCGCACGTTACCAGCAGGAGAAAAATGCAAAGCTTCCGTTCGGGAACAATCCGTTCATCAATCGCGAGATTGAACGTACGGAGTTGAAGCGCCTCGCGATCTCTTACATCTCCTGCCAGTTCTACGAACAGTTCAGCGCGATGAAGCGCAACACAGAGGGTTGCGGTTATCCTGAAATGGATCTTGAACAGGCACAAACCGATGGTTCGTTCGTCAAGTTCTTCGAACAGCTTTTCGAATGGAACCTGATGACGTATTTGTTCTATCCGTATTTCTGGGGACAGAAATGCAGCTGGCCTGAAAAAGTGCAAACGAATTCCGGTGATCCGTTGTTCGACAAAGCACTCATGGCGGGAGCTGCACGTGTGCAGGTGCCTGTACGTAAAGGACACGAAGCATTAGCGGCGTATTGGTCCGCATACGGTGAGATCTGGATGGGACAATCAGAACCACCAG
>DATHKF010000050.1:0-2629 GCA_035489505.1 Bacteroidia bacterium
TGGCCAGAGTTGCGGATTCACTGGCGGCTGAATTTCAGATGTGGGGCATTCCCATCAATGAACCCCGTCCCGGTTTTGTTATCGGAATTGTATCAAACGTGTTGAGTGTGCTGGCCTGGTCGAGGTGGATGGTTGGTTTACTTCCGTACGCCTTCATGTTTCCGGTCCAGGTTTTCGGGGGATTGTGTTCGCTCGCCGGATTTATCTGCTGGATTGTTTACTGGGTACGCATTGCCCGTTACAAACGAAAACTGCATGAAACTCCATTACAGTTCGGGAATGTTAATCCATATCCATTTCCACAACAGTTTCCCAACCAACCTCCACAAAATCCGTATCAATAAAGGTTTGTTCTGCTGATTTCATCATCGAATTAGATACATTCGTTACCTATGGGACTCATTTCTCCTGATAAAGGACTTTTACTTTGGATACTGGTTCTCGTCCTGATCTTTCTGTTGATCTTCCTGATCCCGAACATTTTCTATGTGCTTACGTTGTCGCGTACGTTGAAACAATGTGCGCCTCACAATCAACGTATGCAGCCCGGCCAGCTCTGGCTCGTACTGATTCCTTTATTTAACCTCGTGTGGCATTTTATCGTGGTCACACGCATGGCCGATTCACTTGCAGCGGAATTCCGCCAGCGCAATATTCCCCTCGAAGAAGATCGTCCGGGTTACACGATGGGAATGACATTTTGCATTCTCGGACTTTGCGGATGGATCCCGTACATCGGTAGCATTGCCTCGCTGGCCGGACTGGTCTGCTGGATTATCTACTGGGTGAAAATCGCCGGCTACAAAAGAAGACTGGAAGAACAATTGTTTCAGTTTGGAGCGCCGAATCCATACCAGGCACCGAACCAGTATCCTCAAAACCCGCAGTAATCTTTCACTTAAAACATCTTTTCATTTATGGCCGTATTTGGAGTACTTATTTTGATGATCCTCGTCCTGGCGATCGCGCTCATACCCGCTATCATGTACCTGTTAACGCTTTCACGGGCGTTGAAGCAATGTGCGCCTCACAACCGGCGGATGGAACCGGGCGAAGTGTGGATGATGTTCATTCCGATATTCGGGTTCATCTGGCATTTTATTACCGTAGGCCGCCTTGCCGATTCACTGGCCGCAGAATTCCGCCAGCGGAATATTCCGGTGCCGGAAGCACGTCCGGGGTATAACATCGGCATGACTTTCCTGATCCTGAATGTTTGCGGAATCATTCCCGTACTCGGAATACTCACCTCAATTGGTGGTATCGTTTGCTGGATTATTTACTGGTCTAAAATTGCAGGATACAAACGCCAGTTGGAGGAAAACCAGTTCCAGTCCGGCGGAGGAAATCCAAACCCGTATCAACAACAACAACAGAATCCGTATCCGCCACAGAATCCATACCCACCACAAATTCCGCCACCTTACCAGCAACAGCCACACGCGAATCAATATCCTCCGCAATACCCTCCACAAAATCCTCCGCAGTAATTATGGAAAATCCATTTGAGCAGGGAGGAAATCCCAAGCCACCGGATCCGAACAATCCGTTCGCGCAACAACCCAACCAGTACCAGGGAAATCCGTACGCGCACGCGCCCATGTATGGCGGTCAGCTTACGGTGCCCAACTCAACGCTGGTACTCGTGTTCGGGATCATCGGTATTGTGATGTGCGGACTAGGACCAATCCTCGGGACTATCGGCTTGGTACTTTCCGGCAAAGGCAGAAAACTCTACAACGCGAATCCCGGAATGTATTCCAAGTCGTCGTATGACCAGATGAATGCCGGAAGAATCTGTTCAATCATTGGATTGATCATCGGTTGCCTGGTTTGGATTTTTCTGATCTGGCGAATATTGTGGATGTATTATATGATTTCCCAGATGGAGGAAGCGATGATGCAGGATATGCCTTACTAAGGATAGACGCAAAGCCGCAAAGCGCGCAGAGAAAAACGCAAAGGAATTATAAAAGAAAAACGCTGGAATTTTAATTCCAGCGTTTTTCTTTGCGCTTTACTTGGCGACCTCTGCGGCTTTGCGTCTATCCTGCAAACTCCTTCTTCCGGAAACGCTCCGCCACCACCGGGTTCTTCGGATCCGCGTAATCGTAAAATCCTTTTTTGGTTTTATCGCCGAGATGTCCGGCCTGAACCATGTTCACGAGCAACGGACACGGTGCATATTTCGGGTTGCCGAAACCATCCTGCAATACGCGCATGATGTAGAGACAAACATCCAGACCGATAAAATCTGCCAGGCGCAGCGGCCCCATCGGGTGTGCCATACCGAGTTTCATTACCGCGTCAATTTCTTCAACACCGGCAACACCTTCGTGCAGCGTAATGATCGCTTCGTTGATCATCGGCATGAGTATCTTATTGGCTACAAAGCCGGGATAATCATTTACTTCAACCGGAGCTTTTCCAAGTTTCATGGAAAGCTGCATCACGGCCTGCGTGACTTCATCGGACGTATTGTACCCGCGAATGACTTCCACGAGCTTCATTACCGGAACCGGGTTCATGAAATGCATACCGATTACTTTATCGGAACGTTTGGTAACGGCTGCAATGCGCGTGATGGAAATCGAAGAAGTATTCGACGCCAGGATGCAATGTGCCGGAG
>DATHKF010000051.1:0-10066 GCA_035489505.1 Bacteroidia bacterium
CGCAGTGAACAACGCACTGGAAATGGTGAAAGAACTTGCCCTTGGCGGAACCGCCGTGGGAACCGGGTTGAATACACCGAAAGGATACGACGTGCTGGTTGCGAAAAAAATTGCGGAGTTCACTAAACTCCCTTTTGTAACGGCACCCAATAAATTCGAAGCACTCGCGGCGCACGATGCGATGGTGGAACTCTCCGGCGCATTGAAACGTTCGGCTGTTTCATTGATGAAAATTGCAAATGACATCCGCATTCTCAGTTCAGGACCGCGTTCCGGAATCGGGGAGATTGTGATTCCGGATAACGAACCGGGCTCATCGATCATGCCGGGGAAAGTAAATCCTACGCAGCCGGAAGCGCTCACGATGGTGTGCGCACAGGTGATGGGCAATGACGTTGCCGTTTCCATTGGCGGATCAAACGGGCACTTCGAACTGAACGTGTTCAAGCCGATGATCGCCTACAATGTTTTGCAAAGCGCACGCCTGCTTGGCGATGCATGCGTTTCGTTCAATGACAAATGCGCGGCAGGCATGGAACCTAATCTTCCGGTGATTCAGAAACACATGGAAAATTCACTCATGCTGGTGACTTCGCTCAATACACATATCGGTTATTACAAAGCTGCAGAGATCGCGAAGAAAGCGCACAAAGAGGGTAAAACACTTCGTGAAGCTGCGATTGAATTGGGTCACGTTACAGCTGAACAGTTTGATGCCTGGGTGAAACCCGAAGACATGGTGGGAACACTGAATTAATTCAAAGATTGAGAATTCAAAGATTCAATCATTTGCACCGCCTCCGCGCGTTGGAATGTGCGAATAGCTCAATGTTGAATCTTTGAATCCTTGAATTTTATATATCTGGCATCAGCCGCACAGCATGTGGTTGTTTCTCCGGAGTGAACTTAGAACGCCGTTGGTTATCTTTATTCTATGATTGAAACGTGTCGCGTGCGCAGCCTGGGAATTCTGAAAGTTGCTTTGCTGGCGATGATCTTCTTTGCGCCTGCATTGCTTCGTGCGCAAGACACCAGCGTATATGTGCTCCGGGAAAATTTCAAACGCGAGATCGTCATCGAAGGCAAACGTTACCGCGTGTACAACAATTGGGTGACGTTTGGCGCCGGCGCCGGTATTCATTCTGAAAATCCACGGACACAGTTTGTTCTCGGGATGAATTTCCAGTTTCACATCAAGAAATATTATTTCAACCTCGGCGGGTTAATGTCCGGCGATGAATTTGGTGTTTGGAATAACTACAGCGGGCACATCGGTTTTGTTCCTTTCCGCAGGGAGAATGAACAGCGAAACATGGCCGCTATGATTTGCGTGAACTACACGCTCGGTTACGATTATCTCTACGCAGGACATTACTCCAGCCAACGTTGGGACCGTGTTGGCCTCTACGCTGAATTTCAATACACGAAGAAACTGCAATACGCCGTGGGAATAGGCCCCACGTTCTTTGTCGACTGGAACCCGAAACGTGTTCTTGTAGGCATACGTTTGGATGGATACCTCTCCGGTGCGTACCGCGGCTATGCGAAAGGCTATGGGCCTGCTCAGACTAAACCCTTGTAAAATTCCTGGATACTTTTTTTGCCGCAGTCACGAAAGCATTCGGAATCGCTGGCGAATCGTACTTGTTATATATGCAAAAACAACCACGGAGGCACGGCGACACAGCGTTAGAGCAAATGTTACTTGCCGTATTGCTTACGGCACAGCGAATGGAAAACAGTCGCTTCGCTTCTGTCCGTGCAAACACGAAGTGTTTGTTTCGATAGATTTTAATTTTCCACGCCGTGTCGCCGTGCCTCCGTGGTTACAATTACTCTATTTCCGAAATCTTCTTGTAGATCCGGTCCGGCGATCGTTTACCATCCGACTGAAGATCGTAGATAACGTCGTTAGCGATGATCAGCTTTGCAGTCACTTCCAGCGAAATTACGTTCATCGAATCTTTCTGGGTCTGTACAAGTTCCGGAAATAATTCGCTGAGCTCAAAGTGGCGGCCATCGGTGTATTGTTCCATCACGAGGATACTGTCCTGCTCAACGTGCCATTTGCCCACGGAGACAAAAAATTTGGTGCCCGGACAAAAACTCTTTTCTACTTTGAAAAGCATCATCGAATCGGGACGGATAGTAAGTGTAATGAGATTGTTTTCCCACTGGGTTGTGTTTTGCCACACGCCCACTGCATTGGGTGTAACAGGAGGGCGTTCGCTGCAACTTACTGCGGCAAGAACAATCAACAGGGCAACGAGACAGGTGCGTATCATACGAAACGGTCTCCTTTCGCAACTTTCACGTCGTGTACAAACGTGCGTATCTGCTGTTCGTCCTGCTTTTTACAGATGAGCAGAATGTTGGCTGATTCCACAACGATATAATCTTCCAATCCTTCAATGACCACAAGTTTATCGTTCGGCACATGAACAACGCACCCGCTGGATTTGTACATCATCACGTGCTTGCCCACAATGGCGTTGTTGTTCGCATCTTTTTTGATGTGCGTATACAGCGAGCCCCAGGTTCCAAGATCCGACCAGCCGATGATGGACGAGCGGACAAAAACATTCGTTGCTTTTTCCATCACCGCATAATCAATCGATATGTTTTTGCAACGTGCATACGCATCACGCAGGAATTCTTCTTCTGCCGGTGTCGACCATTTGTCTTCGCCTTCGTTGAAGATCTGCGCCATTTCCGGGATGTGATCGTGAAACGCTTTGATAATACTTTTTGCGCTCCAGATAAATATTCCGGCATTCCACAGGAAGTCTCCGCTGCGCAGAAAAAATTCTGCCATTTCGAGATCCGGTTTTTCGGTGAATGTTTTCACACGTTTGATCCGGCGGTCTTTTTCATGCTGCTCCGATTCCACGAACTGGATATAACCATAACCCGTATCCGGGCGCGTTGGTTTTAACCCGAGTGTAATCAGGCAATCGTTTTCCGCTGCTTTCTTCATGCACGAAAGAATCGCTTTGGTAAACGTATCTTCTTTGGTGATGAGGTGATCAGACGGTGCGACAACCATCACCGCGTCGGGATTGATCGAGTTAATTTTCCACGCAGCAAAAGCCACGCATGGAGCGGTGTTTTTACGCGCCGGCTCGCAAAGAATATTTTCCGGGGCAAGATCAGGCAGTTGTTCCTGCACCAGGTTTTTGTAGTGCTCGTTGGTCACTACAAAAATGTTGGAAGGCGTGCAGAACTTCAGTGCCCGGTCGTACGTAGATTGTAAAAGTGTACGGCCTGTTCCAAGCACATCGATAAATTGCTTGGGGTGTGCGGTACGGCTCATGGGCCAGAACCTCGTTCCGACACCTCCGGCCATGATCACACAGTAACGGTTTTTCATGATTCAGTATCGGGTTCAGGAGAGTTTTGAAAGCGCTTTTTCAAGGCTTTGAATAATGGCTTCAACGTCTTCCAGTTTACACGTGCCCACAGAAAGACGGTACCAGCTCGAATCAGCAGATGCACCGAATGCGTTGAATGGAACAACGGCTACTTTCGCTTCGTTGAGTATGTAACTGGTTACATCGCGTGTAGTAGCGAGTACAGTGCCGTCAGCGGTTTTTTGCCCGTGCAAAGCAATCTGGATCGTCAGGTAAATCGCTGCCTGCGGTGCAATGGAATCCACGCGGTATCCTTTCGCTTTGAGCGATTGAAATCCTTTGTGAAACGCGGTAAGACGTGCGTGTACTTTTTGTTTGATGTCGGCGAGAAACGTATCGTACTGCCCGAGGTCTGAAAGATACCGAGCCGTAGCTACCTGTTCCGCTTTCGGTGCCCAGGCGCCTACGTGCGAAAGGATAGATTTCATTTTGTCGATGATGCGTTTCGGCCCCATCGCCCAACCCACGCGAACGCCAGTTGCCGCAAGTGATTTCGAAATTCCGTCAACGAAAATGGTGTACTGACGCATTTCAGGACGCAGGCTCACGGGATCGTGGTGCTTGACTTCACCAAATGTGAGCGCCCAGTAGATCTGGTCGTACAAAAGGTAGAGTGGTTTTTCTCCCGGTCCGCGGCGTTTGTTCTCTGCAAGAATGAGGTCGCAGATTTCAGTAAGCGTTTCTTTAGTGAACGTAGTTCCGGTTGGATTCAAAGGTGAACACAAAGAAACGAGTGCAACATTTTTCAAATGTGGCGCGAGTTCTTTTGCATCGGGCATGAAATTATTTTCGGGTTTTGCTTCTACGAAAACCTGGTTGGCGTAGTCGCCCGAATTCATGTGCGTGTAGTGATTGTTATTCCACGACGGAACAGGAAAAAGTACTTTCTCGCCGGCGTCCAGAACTGTTCTGTAGATCGCGTAGATCACCGGGCGTGCACCACCGGCAATCAGGATTTCATCGGCCGTATATTTCAATCCCTGTCTTTGCTCAATGAGGTTCGCAACTGCTTTGCGCAATTCAGCAACACCATCGGCAGCGGGATAATTGGTTTCGTCTTCTTCGTAGGCCTTGATGATTTCACGTTTCAATTCCGTGGGAATCGGGAAAATCTTCGGGTTGAAATCGCCGATGGTCAGGTTGTAGACCTTCTCACCATTTTTGATTTTTTCATTGACTTCCGCCGCGAGTTTGATGATCTCTGAACCGATCAAAGATTCAGCCATCCGGCTTACTTTCAGTTCTGTGTTCACGGGTAATGCTGTTGTATTGCTCATAAGGCGTGTGTGTGGCTTTAGGGCACGCTCCTTCGCTTCTCAAAGGGCGGGGCAAAGGTACGAAATTTGACACGGAAAAATGCGTGGATGGACGCTTGCACCAACCTGATTTCGAGCGCATAATAGAAGGTTGTGACAGACGGTAAAAAAAACGGTCGGGGGACAACCTTTTCGTTATGCTTCGTCTTTCTAATAAATAGCTGCGATATGAGAAAATTACTGATTCTGTTTTTTTGCGTGTGGACAATCCATGCGACCGCAAATCCGGGAAAGCGCGATACAACATTTATTAAACGACCGTATTACCTGGGACTAACAGCAGGCTACACACATTTTTTGCATGTGCTTGATAATAACTCGCCTTCAGATATAGCTTATATGCCGGGCTGGGTGCGTAACCAGGTATTTTATTCGGGTATTTCTCCGGGGCTTACGTTCGCGTTTCCTTTTTCGAAGAAAATGGAATGTGAAGTGGCTATGCAATGGTCAACATATTTTGATAAACGCAATGAAATAACTGACCTGGTAACTGATACCGCTCCTTTTCCTCACATCGTGAGTTACAACAGTGTTCGCGTGTGGAAGGCATCACATACGTGGGAACTCAGAACTGCATTCACTTACGAATTTCTTCGCAAAAATACAGTAGCGTTGCAGGCAGGCGCGGGAGGTTGGTTGGCCGTGCAGGATGTAGGATATGGTTCGGGCCAGGTTGGACTAGAGGGTCTCGTAAAATGTTACGTTGCACCAGCGCACTTTCCAACCATGCAGTTTGCACTTGCCTGTGGAATCACGCATGTAGATATGTATGCTTCGCTGCGTGTTTCTGTTATGCTGCAAGGCACACGCACGTATCGTGTGAAACCGGATAAGTATTATGTGAGAACGTATGAAGAAGGAGAGTAATTCAGGATGCAGGAATTCAGGAAGGCAGGAGGCAGGAGGCAGGAGGCAGGAAGTCAGGAGGCAGGGCGCAGTAAAAACGAGGTAAATTATTTTCCATATCGGGTTGCTGCACCCTGCCTCCTGAACTCCTGCTTTCCTGCCTACTTAAGTACTTGATACGCCACAAAACTCGCCACCCAAGCCAGCACGCCCATAAACACAAACTGGATCGTCGGCCATTTCCAGCTTTTGGTTTCGCGCTTCACAACGGCAACTGTGCTCACGCACTGCATCGCGAATGCATAAAAGATCATCAATGAAATTCCGGTTGCAAAAGTGTAGATCGCTTTTCCTGTTTCCGGATCGGTTTCTTTCATCATGCGCTCACGGATCGGTTCGATGTTTTCATCATCGCCTGCGCCATAGATCGTAGCCATTGTTCCCACAAAAACTTCGCGTGCTGCCAATGAAGTGATCAATGAGATTCCGATTTTCCAGTCGTAACCCAGTGGTTCGATTGCAGGCTCAATAAATTTTCCGAGACGGCCTGCGTAAGAGAGTTCAAGTTTTTTTGATTTGAGCGATCTGAGATGTTCGGCCAACGAATCTTTGTAATGGTTTTGTGCCTGTACACGAGTTTCGTGAAACTCCAGCCCCGGGTAACCAATCTGATCTACTGTAATCGGCACAATATTTTCTATTTGAATTTCAGTTTCAGCAATGTGAGCCTGAATTTGTTTGAAGTTTTCTCCCGATCCAAACGAAGCCAGCACCCACAACACAATCGAAACAGCAAGAATCACTTTGCCCGCATCAAACAAAAACACTTTTACTTTTTCGTAGATCAGGTAAAAAACATTCGACCACTTCGGCATGCGATAAACGGGTAATTCCATCACGAACCAGCTGCGTCCTTTTCCTTTGATGATCAGGTGCAAAATCCACGCAGAAAAAATCGCCATGAAAAAACCGAGCAGGTACATGCCCATCAGTACAAGTCCCTGCAGGTGAAAAATTCCGCCCACCATTTTATCCGGAATGATCATCGAGATCAGCAACGTGTACACGGGTAAGCGCGCGCTGCAGCTCATCAATGGGGTAACCATGATGGTGATGATGCGTTCTTTCCAGTTGCTGATCGTGCGTGTGCCCATGATCGCCGGAACTGCACAAGCCATTCCGCTGATCAATGGAATAACAGAGCGTCCGTGCAAACCGATTTTCCGCATGAGTTTATCCATGATGAAACTCACGCGCGCCATGTAACCGGAATCTTCCAGCAGGGCGATGAAGAAAAAGAGTAAAGCAATCTGCGGAACAAATACCACGATGCCGCTTAGCCCGGCGAGAATTCCATTGATGAATAAATCGGTGAGCAGCCCTTCCGGAAAATTTGCCGCACAAAGTTCCTGGATCCACGCAAAACCGTTTTCAATCCATTCCATCGGATACGCTGCGAGATAGAAAATGGATTGAAACACCACGAGCATGATCGCCAGGAAAATCACGTAGCCCCAGATTTTGTGCGTAAGAAACGCATCGATCTTTCTCGCTACGGTCGGACGACCCGTTCCTTTGCTGATGCAGGCTTCGAGGTGCTGCGCGATAATTCCGTAACGCAGCAAACTTTCTTCTGCCTGGGCTGTGCCCGGACTGAATCCAACGGCAGCGAGTTTTTCGCGCCACGCCACATCGCTTTCAAACAAACGGTGTGCGCGGTACAACGCAGAAAATTCGTCAATCTTTTCTGTCGACGATTGCTGAACCAGCTTCACGGCTTCCGGGGCAAGCGAAGAGGCATCCACGAAACGGAACGCAGGCTCATCAATGGAAGTCGCAAGCAATTCTTCGAGCCGGTCAATCCCTGTTTTGTTTCGCGCACTGATCGGAATTACCGGAATACCGAGACGGTTCGACAAACGCCCGGTGTCAATCTGAATTCCTGATTTCTCCGCTTCATCCATCATGTTCAAAGCGAGAACACATGGAATTTTGAGATCCATGATTTGCCCGGCGAGAAACAAACTTCGTTTCAGGCTCGTGGCATCAGCGATGATCACCACCGTATCCGGAAAATCGCGGTTGGTACGATCGGTCAGTACACGCGTTGCAACTTCTTCATCCAGCGATTTCGGGTAGAGCGAATACGTTCCCGGTAAATCGGTGTAATGAAATTCAACAAGCACTTTACCAACTTTCTTTCTGACGATCGCACTTTTCTTATCGACCGTTACACCGGGAAAATTTCCTGTGCGTTGGTTAAGCCCGGTGAGCGCATTGAAGAGTGTAGACTTCCCGCTGTTGGGATTTCCAACCAGGGTAATTTTGCGGTGAATGACTTTATCGCGGGATGTATTTTCCAATGCCGGGAAATTCAGATTGGATTTGCGACACGCAGAATTTTCACGGTTCGCGCTTCAGACAGGCGAAGGCTGAGGGTATAACCGGCAATGCGGAAGGCCATGGGATCGCCCAGTGGGGCAATCTTGTCGAGTTCCACTTCCTCGCCCGGAGTACAGCCCATTTCCAGGAGCTTTACCGACAATTCAGCATCGGTAAAAGAATCAATAATGGCTTTTTCTCCGTGGATCAGCGAGGAAAGATTGTCCGTTTTCACAGTACAAAGTTAACTTAACGCAGGGACAATCAGGGTTGGACGAGGGAGCGGAATCATACCTAAAAGGGGGTATTTTGGACTTTGATTTTTCGCCTGCGGCAGCAAGGAATTTATAAAAGGCCTTTCACTTCGTTCAAGGGACATGCGACTTCTCCGAAGTCGTAATAAAACGCACGTTGTTTTTATGATCCCGGAGGGATCACATGTTCCTTGAACGAAGTGAAAGGATAAAAAGAAAATTCCTTGCTGCCGGCAGGCGAAATCGAAAATTGGCAATCGAAAATCGACAATTGATTAGTGCCGTTTCTTGGCCTTCTTAGGCTTACTATTCTTCTTAAAATTCGGGCAATCGCCGCAATTGTTTTTACCCTTGAAGATGAAGCATCCGTCGAGTGTTACGGTCGTAAACGCCCCAAGGATCAGTAATGGAAGAAATCTTCTGAAAATCCGCTTCATAGAAACCAAATATACGAAATCGTAGTCCGTTCCGACCTTCGGTGGAGCTGCCTTCTTTAATAACGCGCCCGTATGGGTATTGTTACACAAATCTGGCCGAATAATCAGTAATTTTAGCGCTTCTATGGATCCAACCCGTTTACTGTTTCATATTGGGCGCTATTGGTTGCTGATGAAGCAGGTGTTCAGCAAGCCCGAGAAGCCGCGCTTGTTCTGGGATCGCGTGTTTTACGAGATCAATGCAATTGGCATCGGATCGCTGGGCGTTGTTTCCATCATTTCCATTTTCATGGGTGCGGTAATTACAATCCAGTCGGCATTCGGTTTTGAAAGCCCATGGATTCCCTTGTACGCGGTTGGATTGGCTGCACGCGATGGTATTATTCTCGAATTTGCACCAACCATTGTGAGCCTTATCCTGGCCGGAAAAGTAGGATCCAGCATTGCGTCTGAAATCGGGAACATGCGCGTAAGCGAGCAGATTGATGCGCTCGATGTTATGGGCATCAATTCGGCTTCCTTCCTGATCCTTCCGAAAATTGTAGCGTCCGTTTTCATTTTCCCTTTTGTTGTGGTCATCAGCATGTTCCTCGGTCACCTGGGCGGATTTGTGCTGGGCGTGGCCGCAGGCGTTGTTACACCGTATGAGTTTGTGTACGGTATCCAGTATGATTTCCGCCCCTACAACGTATACTATTCACTCACCAAAACACTTTTCTTCGGGTTCATCATTCCATCGGTTTCTGCGTATCACGGTTACTACGTGAAAGGCGGATCGCTGGAAGTCGGACAAGCCAGTACACGTGCTGTAGTATACAGTATCATTGCGCTGCTGCTGTTTAATTTCATTCTCACTCAACTTCTGCTCGCGTGATCGAAGTGAGAAACATAAATAAGTCGTTTGGCGACAAACAGATTCTGAAGGATTTCTCGTTCACGTTCGAACGCGGGAAAGCAAACCTGATCATCGGGGAAAGCGGTACCGGGAAATCTGTGCTCATCAAATGCATGGTTGGACTGGTCCTTCCGGAAACCGGTGAAGTGCTGTACGACGGGGAAGACTTTCTGAAAATGGATTACGATAAACAGAAAGTGATCCGCCAGCAGATCGGTATGTTGTTCCAGGGTGGAGCGTTGTTCGATTCCATGACCGTTGAAGAGAACGTGAAGTTTGGCTTGTCGATGTTTACGAAGATGCCCGAGTCGGAGAAACGTGACCGCGTGATGTTTTGCCTCGAGCGCGTCAACCTTCCGCATGCACTCAAACTTTACCCGGCAGAATTATCGGGTGGAATGAAAAAGCGTGTGGCCATTGCCCGTGCCATTGCACTGAAACCGAAATATCTTTTCTGCGATGAACCGAACTCGGGCCTTGATCCAAGAACGTCGATTCTCATTGACGAACTGATCAAGGAAATTAC
>DATHKF010000052.1:0-2433 GCA_035489505.1 Bacteroidia bacterium
GTGTTGACGAATTCGTTGTGCAGTGCTTCGTTCAGCGAAGATGGTGAAGACGATGGCTCGTAACCTGATTTGTATTCCGACAGCAGGGCAGGAGAGATGTACGCCAGGTCAGGAAAATATTTTTTCTGCAGGTACATCTGCATGCTCACCGGTAAAGCGGGAACAATGTATTGCTTGAGCGTTTCTTTCCGGCGGTGCTTGATTACGTCATCGCCCCAGGCATTCATTTCTGCAGTACGACGCGAAGATTCTCCATGCCTTTTCAATTCTTTCCAGAAAGGAATGAAATACGGCATGTAACCCGCGAACAATTCATCGCCACCTTGTCCATCGAGGAGCACACGGATTCCATTCTGCGATGCAAGTTTCATCACGCGGTGCTGCGCGTATGTGCTCGTACTCCAGATCGGAACATCCTGCGAGTAGATCATGTCTTCCAGGTCGCGGAGCAATTCTTCCGGTTGTGGAATCACGCGGTGCCATTCGGCGTGCGTCTGGTCAACCACGAGTTTGGCCCAGTGGCTTTCGTCCAGTTTCGGATCAGCAAAAGCGGCCGTAAATAATTTCAACCGGTCGCCAATGTTGATCGATTTGTCTTTGCTCACGAGATGCGCCATGATCCCGCTGATAGCAGAACTGTCGATTCCTCCGCTCAGGCAAGCGCCCACGGGTACATCCGAACGCAACCGCAGACGCACGGCATCCACGAAGAGCGAACGAATCTTTTCAATCTCTTTCTCCAGGTTCGATTCCGAATAATCCGCAGGCTCATCAGTAAAAGCGAGCGTGTACCATTGACGGATATCTGCTTTTCCTGTATCGAGGTGAAGGATCAGGTGCGTTCCCGGAAAAAGTTCGAGTATGTTATTGAAAAAGCCCTGCGGCTTGTATTCAATTTCTCCGTCGACGAAATAATCTGCAACCGCACGGTGATTCAGTGACGTTTGCACAACCGGGCAGGCAGCAAGCGCTTTCAGTTCCGAAGCAAACGCAAAATGATTCCGGTCGTGGTAATAGTAAAACGGTTTTACGCCAAAACGATCACGCGAACAGAATAGGGTATGTGCCACACGGTCCCAGATCACAAAGGCCCACATGCCGTTGAATTTATTCGTGCAGGCTTGTCCCCATTGTTTGTAAGCGGCGAGAATAACTTCTGTATCGGTGCTGGTGCGGAACTGATGTCCTTTCGATTCGAGTTCAGCGCGCAATTCAATGTAATTGTAGATTTCGCCGTTGTAGGTGATCCACAATTCGCCATTGGAATAACTCAACGGCTGGTGACCGGTTACAGCGAGATCAATGATCGCGAGGCGGCGGTGTGCGAGTGTAAGCTGCGCCGCGCCCGGGTATTGACGCACAGAATTGCGCGGTGTCCATTCGAGGTTACAATCAATAATTTCCGATGGCGTATCGATCGTGAACAACGGCATCGGAGTATCGTGTCCGTTCCAGGCGAGAATTCCTTCTCCGTCGGGACCGCGGTGCCTGATCTTCGAATTCATCAGCAGCGCCGAAGGCAGGACTTTATCGCCCGGACCTTTGAAAGAATAAATGCCACTGATTCCGCACATAATTATTCAGTATCTCCGGTTTTCTTCCGGAAGAGATTTTTAATTGCTGCGAAATCGTTTCGCGACGGCAGCAGTTCTTTCCATTCGCCCGTATTTTTATTTCCCACGAGCATGAACGATGCAAAGATAAACAATGCCATTCCGCCATACGCGATACTGCCGGCCCAACCTGCACCGGCAATACCCATCCGGCTGATCAACCCATGGGCGAAAAGCATGGTGAGCGTTAAACCGAAAAGTCCGCTGAAAAAATTCATGTGGTGCTTTCCTGACCCGGAGAAATAATGCCCGTACACCGTTCCGAAACTAACGAGCATCACACCCGGAACCAGCGTGAGAAATATGCCGTGCACACCGGTGAAATCTTTTCCAAGCAGCCACGAATAAAATTCGGATGGAAGAATAGCAAAGAACAATACGCCCAAAGCGGTTACGCCAATGCTTAGCTTGCTCAGCCGCAACGTGTAATTCCGCGACAATTGCGTTTGTTTTTCATTGGCCAACCGTGCCATGAGTACGGCTGCAACGCTCGCGCTGAAAAGCAGGATGGCTTCTGCCAGCGCAACGGCCGTAGCATAAATTCCAACCGAACCTTTGTTGTCCTTCAGGACTTCTTCGAGGGTGAAATAGTTCTGCCGGATGCTCCACTGGTGGGTGAGCGAGGCTAGCTGCGTAAAAAAACCGGTGGCAAACATCACAAAAAGAAGCGGCCGGCTTTCCACGAGTTTGGGTTCGTGTTTTCTGCTCAGGACAAGGGCCAAACCAATGAGGAAACACAATCCGTAAGCGCCGTAGCAGGCGATGAGATACGGAGTGGCATCTTTCTGGTTCAACAGGAAAATTCCAACCGACATTCCCG
>DATHKF010000053.1:0-3388 GCA_035489505.1 Bacteroidia bacterium
AGAATGCGGCGACAGACGATTGCAGGTCAGACACCTTGTCCATAACTCTTGGCACATAATCCTGCAGCAGGTAAGTCTGACCGTTGTAGATGTAATCGTTGGATTGATTGAGCTGAAACAAAATGGGCAGACCGCAAATCAGCAGTGCATTCGCAAGAGTGGGCAGGCCAATGAACGAATCTGACTGCCGCGTGTCTACATTGAATTTGGCAAGGCGAAGTCCGGAAAACAGCGGGATGATGAATCCCACATAAGGAAGATAACTCTTCCAGTTGATCGCCAGGTGCCAGTCATAATCTACATCTGCCGCAAACCGGATCATCTGAAACATCACCATTCCCGGAACTACACCAAACGTAACCATGTCG
Organism: Bacteroidia bacterium; assembly: GCA_035489505.1. Taxonomy (GTDB): domain Bacteria; phylum Bacteroidota; class Bacteroidia; order Palsa-965; family Palsa-965. Next base: position 369 of record DATHKF010000053.1, read on the forward strand.
GCCAGTGAATCGAGTTCTTTTCCCATGGGCGAACCTTGTTTCAATCCGCGTGCTGCGAAACCGTCGAGGAAATCAAACACGCAGGCGATCATTACGAGATAGACCGCGATGGCGATGTTGCCGTCGATGACGTTGAGTATCGCGATGCAACCGCAGAGGAGATTGCCTAGTGAGAGTAAGTTAGGTACTGAGAAGATCTTCATGGGTTAAAAAGTGTCAGTATCAGTATCAGCATCAGTCCGGTTGCGGTGTATGAGCCGGTTTGTTTTTGGAAGAAGATGAGCGACGGGCAATGTTGTTTACGATTGAAAGTATAACGTAGAGTACGATGATCAACGGAAGCGCGATGTACTGCAACAACACAACCATGATCAGGCTCATGCCGAGAAATGAATAACGGATCTCATTGCCTTTCCATGCGAAGGATTTGAACTTGAGTGCGAAGAGTGGAATTTCTGCGATCAGGAGATAGCACATGACCAGCGTAATTGACCACAGCACGGTATCGTTCATGAGGAAGCGCAGATAGGGTTCCGTTGTTTCAGGACAAGCGCAATGCCAGTCCGACATAAACCTGCTGATCTTCTCAATGCCCAGTATCAAAGGCAGCGAACAGATCAGGATAGCATTCGCAGGCGTCGGAACACCGACGAATGATTCCGATTGTCGGGTATCCACGTTAAACTTCGCCAACCTCAACGCTGAAAACAAAGTGATGAGGAATGCGAAGAAATGCGCGCCGCTTTTTCCCGCCGGAAAACCGTACTCCTGGGAAACGTCCAGGTTAAAGGAAATCTGGAGCAGCTGAAACATCACCACGCCCGGCACCACGCCAAAAGTCACCATGTCTGCCAACGAATCCAGTTCTTTTCCAATTGGAGAAAACTGTTTGAGCGCGCGTGCAACGAATCCATCCAGGAAATCAAGTACAGCAGCAATGCCCACGAGGTACGCCGTCCACACGAGATTGCCCTCAAGTGCAAATACGATCGCGAGACAACCGCAGGATAAGTTTCCTAAAGTGAGAAGATTGGGAATCGAGAACAACTTCATCTGACGAAGGTAGGAAATTCAGTGCGCAGTAGGTCAGTACGCAGTGCGCAGTCGCACTTACTGCGCACTGACCTACTGCGCACTGCGTACTGATTAGTATATTTACGGAAATGGGCTTCAACTCCCTCCACTTCGTTTTCTTCCTGCCAATCGTATTTACGCTGCACTGGATACTGCCGCATAAATGGAGATGGCTGTTCCTGCTTTTTGCCAGCTACTATTTTTACATGAGCTGGGATCCGTGGTTCGGGATTCTGCTGCTCGGAACTACGGTCATCGACTGGTGGGCCGCTCTGCAAATCGAAAAAGCAACAGCGCAGGCAAAGAAAAAAGCGTTTCTCCTGCTGAGTTTGTTCAGCAATCTCGGTTGTCTCGCCGCATTCAAATACAGCGCGTTTTTTTACAACACGTTTGAATGGACGACATCAAAAATTTCAGGCGACGAACCGCATTTTATCCAGGCGATTCTCATTCCGGTGGGTTTGTCGTTCTACGTTTTTCACTCGCTGAGTTATACCATCGATGTGTACCGTGGAAAAATTGCGGCGGAAAAACATCTCGGAATTTTCGCGCTGTTCGTTTCGTTCTTTCCGCAGCTCGTGGCCGGACCGATCGCGCGTTTCGGTGATCTCGGTGTGCAGTTTCATTCGCAGAAATTCCTGAAAAGCGAAATGCTTATTACCGGTGCGCGTCTCGCACTCTGGGGCTATTTCAAAAAAATTGCCATTGCCGATCGTCTTGCCGATTATGTGAATCCGTTTTTCGAACACCCGGATAAATACGATGGGCTCACGCTTTTACTTGCCGGATTTTTCTTCGTCGTGCAGGTTTATTGCGATTTCTCCGGCTACTCGGATATCGCCACGGGAATCGCACGCATGTTTGGTTATGAACTCAAACTCAACTGGAGAAGACCTCTGCTTTCAAAATCGCTGCAGGAATTCTGGTCGCGTAACCACATCAGCATGACGAGCTGGTTCCGCGATTACCTCTACGTTTCGCTGGGTGGAAGTCGTGTTTCTTATCCGCGCTGGCTGCTGAATTTGTTTCTCGTATTTCTCATCAGCGGTTTGTGGCACGGAGCCAGCTGGACGTTTGTGGTCTGGGGCGCGATGCACGGCATCGTCTACATCCTGGAAATTCTCCTGAAAGGAAAAATAAGAATTCGATTCCTCGGATGGCCATACCTGATTTTGTTTCACACCATTTCACTCATTGCATTCCGCGCGAATTCCTTTCACGATCTGAAAATATTTTATGGCAAAATTTTCAGATTCGACTGGAGTTTGTCCCGCACGTACATGGAAATGCGCACGCTCCATGACCTCCTCCCGCTCCTGCTCGCCCTGTGCGGAATCATTTTCCTTTTCCTGAAAGAGCTCAGCGAAGAACATGCCTGGTTCACTAAGCTGCCGAAGTTTGAAAATATCTGGCGACCGGTTTTTTACACCCTGCTTTTCGTTGCTCTTTTCGCGATCGGACAATTCAGTGCAAACGAATTCATATACTTTCAGTTCTGATGAAACGCGCTCTTCTCTACGTCTTCCTTGCCATCGTATTGCTTTATGCAGTCCGCGCATTGCTCTATGAAGGATTGCACCGGACCAAAAGCGGAGAGTTTGCCAAGCTGCGTACCGTCTTCGAAGAAAAAAATAATTTCGACGTCATCATCATTGGCTCATCGCGTGCAGAATGCCAGTTTTACAATCCGATCATCGACTCCGTAACCGGGTTGTCTTCGTACAATCTTGGCATGACCGGCGCCACCATGCCGCTGATCGCTGCAACACTCGAAGCGTATCTCGAAAACAGTGAGCCGCCAAAATACGTTGTTCTGAATATCGATCTGCACTCGCTCAGCGACAATACGGATACCGTTTACTTGTTTCCGCGTTACTTCGCGTTTCTTGACAATGAAAAACTCTACGAAGGATTAGTTGCACGCGACAAACGTTTCCTGTATTTCA
>DATHKF010000054.1:0-7854 GCA_035489505.1 Bacteroidia bacterium
CACCACGATGATGTTGAGGGGCATCAGAGGCACTTATGTATTTGCGTGCGATCCGGAATTGCAGGAATATTTCAAGAATAACATACCCGCGTTCAGGAAACCTGCAGTTATGCGGACGTTAGCTGTTACGAATTCTGACGACCTCCGCAGACCTGTACCACTCTATGATATCAGCGCTGCTGCGGGAGAATTTTCCGAACTGCAACAGTCAAAGAACGTAAGATGGATCGAATTGCCTCATTCATACAAATGGAACGAAGACTATTTTGTTTGCAGGGTTGTGGGCGAATCAATGAACAGGAAGATACCCAACGGATCGCTTTGCGTATTTCAAAAAGACCCAGGTGGTTCACGCAGTGGTAAGACTGTCCTTGTGGAGCATTACAACATGCAGGATGCAGATATGGGCGGGCGTTATACGGTAAAGGTTTACAACAGTGAGAAGCGAGTTGATGAGGATGGCTGGATGCATACTACAATCAGGCTTTCACCGTACTCCACTCTCTCAACCTACACGGATATCCTTCTGGAGGATGACGAAGCTGAAGCATTGAAAGTGGTGGGTGTGTTTGTGGGGATTATCAACTGACCTCACCTCCCCAAAAAATCACCCACACCCCTTAAAAGCCCTCCCTATCGGTAATTCCGTATCCCCGATTTTAATCGTATTCATCCGCACCTCCGAAACATATTTTCTATTCACCACATACGACTTATGCGTTCTTACAAATTGCGTTTCCGGCAGCTGCTGTTGCAGTTCGGATAATGCGATGCGTATCATTTTTTTTCGTCGGCGAGGTAGATCATCACATAGTTGCCATCGGTTTCAAGATAAGTGATGTTGTTGCAGTTAAGCCGCACGAGTACTTCTTCTTCTTCTTTAATGAGCAGCTCATTCGCATCGGGCTCGTCACTTTTTTTTGCGGAAGAATTAAACAGCGCCAGTTCAATGGCCACAAGAACTCCTCGTTCTTAAAAGGTTTGATGATATATGCGTTGAGGATGGTGAACTTTGCTTGCCATTCAGATGTCGCTAATAACTGTTCATGAGTGTAATTAGTATTCATGTACGTGAACGAAAGAAGGAGGCCAGAGCCTCCTTCTTGTCTCTTACTTTCCTCTAGACAACATCCCTAATACAAGGAAAAAGGCCATTAAGCCTAATCCATTTGCAACTTGAGCGCTGTGTGCATTTCCTTTGAGCGCATGGTTCACAAAATGCTCACAGTTGTAGTTGATCAGGTTGTAAGGTCTTCCATGAAGACGAAGCGCACGCTGCACCGCAGCTTTTCGCTCATCTCCTGAACCAGAGAAAGGTTCGACGCGGGTAACGTTAGGGTTCACACGGAAGAAATCCTTCGCACGCGTAACCGTAACACCAATCCCGATCTTATTTTCTGCAATCCAGTGTTGCCCATATTCGTCGTACCCAAGATAGAGCGCATGATGCTGCACAATTTGGAATCCGCTTTTCGGAACAACAACCCGGTCGGCCGGCTTGAGGTTGTAATGATTCACTAAATCATTTTCTGTGTACATGTATGCCATAGAACTTGTTTTAATGTTTCGGAATATCTCCGACACCAGGCTGCGGAGGATCAGCGTAATTGCAATAATCAATCTTCACTTCCGGACATTGGATTCATCAAGCTTCGTCCTCGCCTTACCATCGTCATTTTGTCTGCGAGATTAGGATCCAGCCACATAAGGACACAGATAATAAACCAGCCAATGCTTACCGTAAGCAAAACTCCCTGGTACTCTTGCGGCACAATTCCGCTGAAGTATTTACATAACCCCAATCCGATTACAAGCGGCAAAACAGCTATTAGAAACTGCTGAAATACCTGAAATGGAGATTTTTTTCTGATTCTGTGTGCCGGAACATTTTCTTGAATAAAACCTTGTAAGTTATGTTGTAAAGTGTGGACAAATAATTCCTGAAAACGCGTCCGAAGTACTTCCTCGGATTTAACTCCCGGAAAAATTAACTCGCGTTTTAATCTTCTGATACCGTTCGCGACGCCACGGGTTGTTGTGTTACGCCACTTTTCGTTTTTGGAATCTCTAGGCACAACATGACTATTCCAGTCAAATTCGATTAACGACGCTAACCTTTCTATTTCATGCAATTTTTCATTGCGTCGATTGCGCTTGCGCATGATTTGCGACCAGTTTCGCGTTTTGGATAGTCCATAAATTGACTCCAGTATCAATTCATCAGTAAGATGAATTTTTTGTGAGTAGAAATAAATATCTGGAAGCACATCACTTAGCAACTGCATCAACATTGCTATGTCGAAAACCAGGCAAACCATCAGGCAAATCCACACCGACCCAACCCATAACCAAGTATCACTATTTCCAGAAGTATATATCAGATAGAAATGGGGAATCAGGAGTAATAAGAATCGGATGATCATTCGAAATGTTCTTCCAATTTTCACTTCGAGTTTGGAAATAAAATTGGCCAGAGTTCCAATAAGGAAAGTTGCAAGAATTGCGGCCGTAAAGAATACTAATGTTGCGCCTGTAAAACTCCAGCCCTTAAGGTTTTCATAGTTGGGACTTACGGCGGTTGCATATAGGACGGGAACCAAAAGAATGGTCAACATAAAAGGCCAGAACATCAGGGAGCTGGCAATTTTTTTGATTATAGCCTTGCGTTTTCTAAATCGTAGCGCCTTTACGAGAAGTTCGGCCATTTCCTTTGCTATGTCTGGATTCCCACCTGATCGCACAGCAAATTCCTGAAATCTCTTTTGTTCCTGAAAGATATCTTGCTCCGCTACATTGATTGATTTTCTCGTGGCCTTATATCCTAAACCGAGAAGGGCCATTTTTCTCAACAGCGGCATTTTTATGGGTTTATCTGGGCTCATGTATACAATTTCCGTTTACAAACGTTTACACCCGACTATACGTGGAATTAGTTCTACATTGGCCGGGAATGCAATTTACAAAAAAATAGCATTTAAGTTAATTATTTAGATTATTAACATAAAAGTTAATATGTTTGTATTGGAATTATGGGACGACGAATGTGCGAAAACCACGTTTTACACCGTTCGAAAAGATGGTGCAGAACATAATGAAATGGATAAATTTCTTTTGAAATTTCGGGATAAGCCGGGGTTTGAAAAGGCGGTGCGACAGTTAAATGCTCTTATCCTTTTGGAAATTGGTGGGAATTATGGTGCAAAAGAGGCTTTTTTCAACCGGCCTGAGGAAGGCTCCTTTGGTTTGCCGCCCAAAGGGACAATACGCATGGGACAAATACGACTACGTTACAAGAACTTTCCATTACGATTGTATGCAATAAGGGTAGAAGAACGTGAAGATCTGGTAGTATTGTTCAATGGAGGAGCGAAAGAATCGGGTACGAATATTGACAGTCCTGAGTTGCACCATGTGATGCAGGAGGCGAAAATGTTCGCCAAAAAAATAACAGCAGCTCTGCATGAGGGAGCGATTGAAATTGACGAGAAAAACCTGAAACTGAGATCAGCAGATGGTGAGGAAGAAATAGTTATTCATTAAAAATAAGTGCTATGAGAAGCAAAATTGCAAGGGAGATACTGGAGTCTACTCCGGAGGACGAATTGATCTTCGTTTCCTGGTATGCTGACCTGGTGGTCAGGATACACGATTTATTGGAAGAAAAAGGAATTTCACAAAAGCGGCTTGCAGAAAAGATGGGCAAGACCGCACCGGAAATCAGCCGATGGCTTTCCGGCGATCATAATTTCACGTTGAAGTCGTTGGCAAAACTCCAGGCAGAGTTGGGCGAACCTCTGTTATACATCCCACATCGGGCTCAATTTCAAAGTTCGTTTCATCGGAAGTCATCCACCACGGTAATGAGAAAACTGCCGAAGAAATCGCGTGGAAGTTATACCGACGATTACTGTGTAGCGGAGGAAACTGCTTACTATGAAAAACTACCGGCATGAAAAAGGTTTTAATCAAGAAGCAGAAACAGCCAGCACCTGCATTGCCTGCATTCTCGGCCCACCAACTTACCATTGACAATTTTCGGATTGTGCGGGGATCCCTCGACGCAGGCGCCGATTTTGACTCGAAGATGGTGGAGCAGTACGAAGTGAATTATGACTTTGATATGGGGTTTAACATCGCTGGAAGCCTGGTCCGTTCTGTACTGCGCGTAGATGTCAAAACGAAAAGCCGTGCCGGACAGTCCCCCGAAGCCAAGGGACAATTTGAATTGCATTATTATTTCAATGTAGACGGATTGAGGGAGCTTGCAAAAGCAGATAAGGATGGAATTGTTAAGATCAATCCGGATCTCGCCAACGCAATTGCTTCGGTAACATATTCCACAACCCGGGGAATTCTGATGGCCAGAATGCAGAATACAGCTTTTGAAGATTTTATTCTGCCGGTGGTGAGTCCGAATGAGTTGGTGAATAAAGGGGCGAGGAAGTAATCTAACCAATCATTTTGTTTTGATTCTAGTTTTCTTCGGAACAGTGTTTTCTTGTGTTGAAAAACAAAAATGATTTCTTGAAAAGATTTCTCGAAAGAAAACGATGAGATTCCGGCAGCCACGTGTTGCGGCGATTCTTGCTTTCAAATTTTTGCCGTGTTCATGAATCATAAACATCCCTAAAAGTGAATAAGGCCGGTCTCCAAGTCAATCCTGATCAATCATTGCCCCGGCACAGCATCATTATCGTATCATACCGCATCACTTTTTGCATGAATTGATCATGGCAAAGCGCTCTCCGTAAAACAGATGGGAAGAGATTTTGCTTGGAAAATTGGTTTACTTTGAATTGTGGATGACATAAAAACATCAATCGAAAAATTCAGAGCGCTTAACATGCTGCCGTATGTTCCCGGCGCGGATGTCCATATCTACAAAGGTTATTTTCTGGAACAATATTACGACTTATGCGTTTTTACAAATTGCGTTTCCGGCAGCAGCTGTTGCAATTCAGATAAAGCGATTCTCACCAATCTTCTTTTTCCATCCGCGAGGTAGATCATCGCGTAGTTGCCGTCGGTTTCAAGATAAGTGATGTTGTTGCAGTTAAGCCGCACCAGTACTTTTCCTTCTTGAATGAGCAACTCATTCGCGCCGGGTTCGTCACTTTTTTTTGCGGAGAATTAAACAGCGCCAGCTCAATAGCCACAAGAAGATCTTCGTTCTTAAATGGTTTGATGATATACGCGTTGGGAATGGTGAATTTTGCCTTCGCGACAATTTCAGGAGTGGAATATGATGCCGGGTGTACTGCTTTCAATTTCGGCTATGGCTTCTTCTGCAGAATGCGCCATGCGAATACTTTTACAGTCGGCATTCTTTAAGATGTCCACATTCCTTTTCCTGCCATTCCTTCACTCCTGCCATTCTTTCATGCTAACCGTTTGTAAACGGCTACGCACTTGTAACCCCGAATTTTTCAGATTTTGAGTAAGAGCTCACACTTGTCCGTCGGTGGACATGACAATTTGGTTTTTGGGCGATGATTTGTGCAATCAGGTTCCAGGGCTAAAACCTCTACGCCACATGAAAACCGAAGAATGTCTGCCAGCGTCCAAAGACGACCCTGACAGTAGTACGCGAAAAGTGTACTATCAATTTCCTCCCCGGAAGCGTTGCCAGATTCCTCCACAGACACGCGGTCCTTAAGTGGAGAATCCCGGGACGAATTTTCAAATCACTCCCGTTCCAAAACAACCATTCATATTTTAAACCTCGCCCTTTCCGTTGCAGGCACGCGCCGCCGGATGGGCAACGAATAAATCAGTTAAACCTTAAAAACATTATACAATGCCAAAAGTATTTATCAGTTACAACTACAAAGACGCTCAACTGAAAAGCACAGTCGACAACTGGAAGAATCAAGGTCTGGGCACCGACGTCTCGTTCACTTCGGAGGATCGGGAGAATCATCTTTCGAAAGGTGAAAACTATGTTACCCAGGTACTGAATGATCACATCGCCAAAGCCCAGAAAGTACTTGTGCTCGTCGGAAGTAGTACTCACAAAAGACCTTGGGTCGATCATGAAGTGGCTTATGCAAAAAGCCAGGGCAAGCAGGTGCTGTGGACGCAACTACCCGGAACAGACGGAGCCGCGCCGGAGGAAATCAGGAATACACCGCCAGTACCATTCAACCTGGGAGCCATTCAAAATGCATTGAGGAAGCCGTAGTACATCGTTCACTTTGTACTTGATGATTGAGAGGATGCGGATGACTGTTTGGTTGTATCAACCAACCAACGTCATCCGCTCTTTCAAATCTCAAACGCCTGATTGATCACCTCTTTCCCGTTGCACGTGTACACCACGTAATACGTTCCCTTTTCCCAACCTTCAACATGCAACACGTATTCGAACGTGGTTTCACCTGCCGGTGCGCGCGACTGGTTCGGATTGGTGAACAGAATTTTTCCGTTGCTGTCTTTCACCTGGCCTTGCATCACAATCGGAACATCAGAGTTGATGACAATATCTCCGGCAACTTCTTTGGCTTCAATCACAAATTCGCGTTCCGGTGTTTGTATAATTTCCGACTCGGTATTGTACCAGGGCATTTTCTGATTCGTGAGTGCACAAATACGCTGACGTATTAATCGCGCTTTAGCAGTGTCCTCGCCGTCGACGTATGCAACGGGACTATTGTCTGTAATACTCCACACGGCGTGCTGAATAACGTCATTATCTTTTACATTCAGTGAGTCCATAAAGTGGATCACATTCATCAGGTTGGCGTTCTTCGAAACGGCCAGTTTGAAAGTTGATGCGTCATCGGAACCATGATCACTTAACTCCGTGCAGAAACCCGGACGAAGGATCTGCTTTTCCTGGTTGGAGTTCAGCGCGAACACTTCATCGCCACTGGTAATAAGCGTTTGCTCTTCGCCGTTGTCGGGAACGAAAATGGTTCCTTTCGGCATAATCAGCTTCAGCGACTTGCCTGAAATGTTTTTGACGTTCACGCGAAGCCCTTCACTATATCCCTTGTCACCAAAGGGAAGTACGGTAGCCTGCACTTTATTTTGTGCAATCGCCTGATCGAGGGTCATGGTGTTGTCGGGGAAACTGAAAGAGAAAAAGACAATGCCCAGCATTGCAATCGTGCAGGAGTTAATCAGCGTTTTCATAGTGATCCGGTAAGGTGAAACAATGGCCAGGTAAGAGAGTAACGTAGGAAAAGGTACATTATTTTCCAGAGACAATGTAAATCATCAGATCAAGCGTTGACTATCAAGAACTGATTAAAACCGCTGAAGCGGTTGGATAATCAATGGATGCTTCGGGTTTGCCAAACGGTTTCAACCGTTTTCCATTCCAATGACATTGCGGCAAATGATTTCAACAGAGCCACTACCCAATCAGGTGAGGAAAACGACACGCACTTTTCGGGAATCATGCTTTGCTGGCACAGTATTCGTAGTTCTGAAATGTACTATATTTATCCAGCCACTGAAATTCCATGAAACCAATTACACGATTCACATTCCCGCGATTGCTTAGTTTAACCCTCCTCGCTTTCTCGCTTTTCAGTTTCGCAATGATTGGAGACGACCCCTGCACCGTAGTGGAAATCACTCCCAACCCCGACGCAACAACGTATCTCTGGTCGGCCGACAGCTCGAAATATCTCGACAACAGAAAAGATGCTGCCGGTGTTTTCCAGATTTATGTTGGAAAAAAAGGAGATACAACTGCCGTGTGCATTTCGCAGAATGGACCTGCATCCGCAATAAAACCATGGACAGCACGAAACAAAATGCAGGTGCTCTGGCATCCATCCGGAGAATGGATCATCTGCGCGGTGGAAAAAGAAAAATTCGATGAAGAGTGGTTGAAGGGAACAAAGA
>DATHKF010000055.1:0-2567 GCA_035489505.1 Bacteroidia bacterium
GTGAAATTTTTCACCTGGTACATTACCCGTTCCAACGCCATTCTCACGGATGCTTTCGAAAGCATTGTCAATGTGGTTGCAGGTACGTTCGCCATGTTCAGCATGATGTATGCCGCACGTCCGCGTGATGAAGACCATCCATACGGCCACGGAAAAATTGAATTTGTCTCTGCCGGATTTGAAGGTGCCCTGGTTTTTCTTGCCGGTGGATTCATTTTTTACCGGGCGATCGTCGGGTTCTACAATCCAACTTCCATTCAGAAACCGGAAGCGGGTGCGTATCTCTCTGCTGCAGCAGGGCTGTGCAATTTCGTGATGGGATATTTTCTCGTGCGCAACGGACGAAAACAAAATTCTTCGTTGATGGTGGCGAATGGTAAACATCTCATTTCCGACACCATTTCCAGTGCAGGACTTGTAGCCGGCATGCTGCTTATTTTCTTTACCAAAATTGGCTGGATCGACAATGCGCTTGCGTTGGTACTCGCTGCTTATCTTTTGTATACCGGCTACAAGATTGTCCGCGAAGCGCTGGCCAGCCTGCTTGATGAGCAGGACCAGGAAAAAATAAAGCAGATGATCCGTATCCTGAATGAGAAACGCAGGCCGCAATGGATCGACATTCATAACCTGCGTGTACTCAAGTACGGATCGGTATTGCACGTAGATGCGCACATCACGTTGCCCTGGTACATGACGCTCGAGGAATCGCATGCAGAAGTGGAAGCATTGGAACGTTTATTGCAGACGGAGATGGGTGCGGAGATGGAATTTTTTATTCATGCCGATCCTTGTCTTGAGTTCAGTTGCGCGATTTGCCCGCTGGAGAATTGCGCGCACCGGAAATCGCCCATGCAGAAACGGCTCGATTGGACAGAAAAAAATATGTTGCCTGATAAAAAACATTCGATGTGACTTTGGGCAGAGAAGGAATTGAATTTTTTCAAACAGGTTGCGCAGACTCGTCATTCCGAGAGAAGCGAAGCAATCTCATCTTTTGAAGAGGAGATTGCTTCGTTCCTCGCGATGACGTCGGGCGTAATCTGTGTCAAAAGACTGAAGTATGAAAGTAAAATTTATTGTAGCGTGCCTGCTCGCTGTATGCGCATTGCGCGTAAATGCAAAATCATTTATCTCCCGCGACGGGCAAACCATTGTTGACAGTACCGGCAAATCGATCCAGCTGAAAGGCGTGAACCTCGGCGGATGGCTGTTGTGGGAAGGATGGATCTGGGGCGGAGGCTACACGAAAGAAGGTGAGATCGCGAAAAATATGGAAACGATTTCCGGGAAGGAAGAGTTCACCGCGCTCCGTAAAGATGTTTACCTGAATTTTATCAACGAGAGCGACATCAAAGCCATCAGCGAACTTGGCATGAACGTGGTGCGTGTTCCGTTCAATCACCGCATATTCGATACGGCGTATTGTGATGGAATCGGTTGGCAGGTGCTGGATTCGGTTTTAAAGTGGTGCGACAAATATCACGTGTACGCTATTCTCGACATGCACAGCGCGGTGGGCGGACAATCGAATTTCTTCATTGCTGATCCGGTAAAGCCGAACCTCTGGCAAGCGGAATCCAATAAACAGCGCACGATCAATCTCTGGATGCAGATTGCAGGCCGCTATAAAAACCGAAAGATCATTGCCGGTTATGATTTACTGAACGAACCGATTCCAACCAAAAGCGCGGACCTCGTTGAACTGTACGATCGCATCATCAAAGGAATCCGTACGGTAGATACAAATCACATGGTGATTGTGGAAGGCGGAAATTTTGCAAAGCAGTTTGATTATTTCACGCGTCTCCCCGACAATAACATGATGTTCAGTTTTCACATCTACACCTGGTTTGGCGGAGAGCCGAAAGAGAAGCTGATCAATTTTGCGCAACTGCGCGAGCGCCTGGATGTTCCGGTGTGGTGCGGCGAATGGGGCGAGAACAGTTACGAAGTGATTGAAAAAACACTAGCGGCTTTTGCCATGCCTGAAAATAAATTCTCGGGCTGGTGTTTCTGGACGTGGAAGAAAACGCCGAATAATTATGCCGCGTTGAATGCGATCAGCGTAACAACATCATGGAAAGACGTGATTGTTTGGTGCGGAAGACCGAAAGTGAAAACGACACCGAATCACGATGTGGCGGTAGCTGCGATGAAAGAGTTCAGGAAGGCGATGCGGTACGAGGAGACGAATCATGATTACAGACTGGGACAGATACTTTCGAAGGATGCGCTTGTGAAATAGTTTCGTGTTCAGGGTTTCGGGTTGAGTAAAACCTGCTTCACTGTGTTTCAATTTATGATACTGCTGTCTTGAAACATGGTGAGCCCGTTCGTCACAACCCGAAACTTTTTAACCCGAAACTTTATGCAGGTTTGGTCTGAAAAATATTCTCCACTTTCACCATAACGTCTTCCGTCAGCAACTCCAACGCGTCCAGCGACGTTAATGTCTCTTCAAGTTGTTCCAGCTTTGAAGCTCCGAGTATGGTTGTACTCACATTCGGATTTTTCAACGTCCATGCAATGGCTAGTTTCGCGGGCGTAGTTCCCAGCTCCCTGGC